>CAVCHK010000115.1:0-7320 GCA_963601985.1 Paludibacteraceae bacterium | reverse complement strand
GGTGTGAGAGGGAAAAGCATTCATTATTTTAATGAAAAGTTTTCTCTACTCGATTATTTATTAGTATTGACAACATTAAAAAACATGATATAATAAATGCAATAGAAGGAGATTAGAAGATATGGCTATAAATGTTAGGGTTCCAGATGAGATGAAAGCATTACTAAAGGGACATGAAGATATTATTATCGATGTTAGAATAGGTGACTATTTAAATACCGAATTCTTAAGGCGATACACAAAATTTAAAAGCTATGAAGAGTTTGTTGATTTTTCTCCTTATAATGAAGAAGAATTGGCTGATGATTCTGATTTATTTCAAACTGAAAAAATGGATAGATATATTGAATTGACTACTAATTTTAATAGTTATGCAAATTTATTTTCTTTTGCTGTTGAAACTAAACTATTAGAGAGTGTTCAAAAAAGGAAGGAGAAAAATTATTATGAATAATAATTATCAACTTAATCATACAGAATATTTACATTTAAAAAAGAAGTTTCCTATATATTTAATACTTGATAATGTTAATGACCCTGTTAATATAGGTAGCATATTTCGATTGGCAGATGCGCTTGGTGTTTCAAAAATATTTCTTTGTGGAATAGATGACGATATAAGTATTAACAAAAAAATTAAAAGGGTATCTAGAAACACTATTTCATATGTTGATTATTGCACATATGAATCAACTGTAAATTGTATTGAAGATATAAAAAAAGAGGATGTTAAAGTAATTGCTTTAGAAATAACTAGTAAAAGTACATCTATTAATACTTATTGTTTTGATAAAAATGTTAATTATGCATTTGTTATAGGAAATGAAGAAAAAGGAGTGTCACAGGATGTTTTAGACATTGTTGATGACAGTTTGCACATTGACATGTATGGTAATAACTCTTCGATGAATGTATCTGTAGCAACAGGTATAGCTGTTAATCAATGTTTAAATAAAATAAAAGAAAGGAGAAAATAAATGCCAAAAAATAACGATAGAAGTACTACTTTAAGTCATACATCTAATGATGGAAGAAATCAAATAAATTTAACTACTTATACTGATAGTAAGGGAAAAGAAAACTATGTTACACAGATGAAACGTGATGGAAAAGAAGTATTTCATACAACAAAGCATCCAGATGGGACTGTAAATTTAACTACACCAAATGGAAGAACAAAAATTCGCTAGAAGAATTAGAATTAAATTTTTTAAAAGAACTATTAAGGTTCTTTTTTTTTATATCTTGAAAAATATGTGTTTTTAGGATATACTTGTTATAGATAATAGGAGTTGAATAGTATGTATACTGGTATATATTTTTTGATTGAAGCTATATTTTATTCTATATTACTTATGATTGTTTACTTTAGAAAAAAGGTTTTTAAGAGTAAGGAAAATAAAGTTTATTCTGTACTTGTAGTTATTTCTTTTTTCGAACTTTTGCTTGAACTTGTTTTGGATTTTGTTGGTCCTATGTATTTAGAAATACCTAAAGTAAGTTATTTTACCGCTAGAATGTATTCTTTGGTAGTTGAACTTTGGATAACTATTTTACTTTGTTATGTTATATTTGTTTGTTTAAATATGACTAAAAAAGAAAAATATATTCCGCTTGTAAAAAATATTGCTATTGTACTTATGATTATATTTGCTACTTTAAATTTTGTACTTCCTCTTAATTTTATGTATGATGGTTATATAGCTTATACTTATGGACCTAGTGTTAATATTATATATATTTCAGCATTTTTATATTCTTTTATTGGTATTGTTACTTTAATAATAAATATTAAAAATATTGGTGATAGAAGATTTTTTCCAATATTATTATTCTTAATATTAGGGGGAATTGCTTCTTATATTCAATATGTTAATCCAGGATTATTACTTGCCGCTCCGATACATGCATTTATTACTTTTATTATGTACTTTACAATTGAAAATCCTGATGTTAAAATGATAGAGCAATATCATAGAGCTAAGGAAATAATGGATAATGCTAATAAGGATAAAACTATGTTTTTATATAATATGACTAATGATATTAAACTTATTAATAAAGATATTAATAATAATGTTAATAGTATTATATCTGGACTTGAGGCTAAAAAAATAGATAAGGATTATTTGAATGATTCTCTTAGAAATATTCTTGTTGATACTGCTAAATTTACCACTATGACTAATCTGGTATTTGATATATCTTCTCTTGATAGTGCTAATATTAAAATATATAATGATAAATATAATATTAAACTTCTTCTTAGAAAGATTATTACTTTGTATAGTGATAAATGTAAAGATAAGGGCATTGAGTTTAGAAGTGATGTTGCTAGTGATATTCCTACTTATTTGTATGGTGATAATGTTGGTCTTAGGAATGTTTTGGTTAGTATTTTGGATAATAGTATTAAATATACTACTAATGGTTATATAGAATTTAATACTGATGTTATTATTAAAAATGGTATTGCTAGAGTTATTATTACTATTTCAGATTCTGGGTGTGGTATTTTACCCGAAGAATTGGATAAGATATTTTATAAAAATAAGGAGGAAATAGATGGAGATAATATTAAGAGTAATTTATATACGGCTAGAAAATTAATTACTTTGATGGGTGGTGTTATAATTCCTAATAGTAATTATGGGGAAGGAACGATGATGAGGGTTGTTCTCGATCAAAAAATAGTGGGCGAAGATGATCCTAAGATAAATGATTATGAAAAAGTTTATGATAAGAAGAAGATATTATTAGTGGATGATAGTGATAATAGTTTAAAAATTATTACTAAATTACTTAAGGATACTAATATTTTGATTGATTATGTAAGTTATGGTAGGGAGGCTTTAGATAGAATTAGGGATAATTTTAAATATGATTTGATATTATTAGATGAGAAGATGGAACCTTTAGATGGTTTTGAAACTATGAAAAAACTTAATAGTATTAAAAACTTTGATACTGATGTTATTCTTTTAACTAGAAATAATGATTATGAATATAATGATAGTTATTTGAATTATGGAATTAAAGATTATTTACTTAAACCTATTAAGAAGGATGATTTGTTTAAAATTATAGATAAGTATTTAAAATAAATATAAAATAGTGTATAATATATATCGAGGAGATTTTATGAAGATTGAAAAATTAGATAAAGATAATATTAAGGAATATATAAGGGATATGAAGTTTACTTGTGCTTCTAAGATGGTAGAGGATGTGGATAAACTTAATGAGTTTGGTATTAAAAAGGATGATAAGTTTATATTTAGTTTTTTTCTTTCGGATAATTGTATCTGTGCTAGTTTTGGTAATAATAAGGTAGATGATAGTTTGGTTAAAGAGATATTTTCTTTTTTGAATAGTAATTTATCTTTTGATGGTCATTTACTTGTTTTGATTGAACAGACTAAGGTTATGGATATAATGGATAGTTTATATAGAATTAAGGATGTTTCTGTTAGTAAGAAGATTAGGGATGTTAGTCTTAATTCTCAAATGAGAGAGAAATATGCTGAGATTGATATGAGAAGTATTAAGTATTTAGCTTCTAAGGAATGTATTTCTTGTAATTTATATAGTCAGAATATTCAAGATGAAGAGGTTATTAAGAAGTTAGATGAGTATTTTAATCTTCTTGATGTTGGATGTATTAATTTTACTATTTTACCTGATAGTTTATTATATATTGAGTCTTTGGGATATAAGTGTGATAGTAAGAGGTATGTTATTAATTATGAATAGGGGAGATATTTATGTATAAGAATAAAAAGTTTTTTATATTAGGAATGGCTAGAAGTGGTTATGAAGTTGCTAAGTTATTAGCTAAAGATAACACTGTATTTATTACTGATATGAAAGAGCAAGATGGGGATAAGGTTCGTGAACTTGAGTCTTTAGGTGTTACTTTTGTTTTGAGTGATAATCCTTTGGATTTACTTGATGATTCTTATGATATTATGGTTAAAAATCCTGGTATTAAATATGATCATCCTACTGTTATAAAGGCTAAAAATATGGGCATTCCTGTTATTAATGAAGTTGAGGTTGCTTATCATTATTTAGATAATAATGTTAATATTATTGGTGTTACTGGTTCTAATGGTAAGACTACTACGGTTAGTATTATATATGAGATTATGAAGAAGGCCTTTGGGGATATGGTTTTCTTAGCGGGTAATATTGGTACTCCTTTGTGTCATTTTGTAAGTGATATTAAGAGTGGTGATTATTTGGTTATGGAAATAAGTGATCATCAACTTTGTGATATGTATGAATTTAAAACTAATGTATCGGTTATGACTAATATTTATGATTGTCATGCTGATTTTCATGATGGTCATGATAGGTATGTTCAAACTAAGAAGAAGATATTTATGAATCATGGTAAAGATGATGTTAATATTATTAATAAATCTAATAAGGAAGAGATGACTATTACTCGTGATATTAGAGGTGTTAATTATTATTTTAATGGGGAAGATGCTTATTTTAAAGATGGGTATATTTATTATAATAATAAAAAGATTATTGATACTAATAGGATCATTTTAAAGGGTAAACATAATTATGAGAATATTATGTGTGCTATTTTGGCCACTAAAAAGTATGGTGTTAGTGATAAGATTATTCAAGATGTTGTTAGTAGTTTTAGTGGTGTAGAACATAGACTTGAATATGTTGGTAATATTAATGGTAGAGATGTCTATAATGATTCTAAAAGTACTAATACTGAGTCTACAGTTATTGCACTTAATTCTTTTGATAGGCCTTTGGTACTTATTATGGGTGGACTTGATAGGGGGCATTCTTTTGATTCTCTTATTAAGTATATGAATCATACTAAGTTAGTAGTGGCTTATGGTGAAACTAAAAATAGGATTAAAGAGTTTTGTCATAGCAATAGTATTCCTTGTGAGATATGTGATGATCTGGTTATTGCTACTGATAAGGCTTATAATAATTCTATAGAAGGGGATGTTATTTTGCTTAGTCCTGCTTGTGCTAGTTGGGATCAATTTCCTGATTTTGAGACTAGGGGTAAGTTATTTAAAGATACTATAGTTAAATATAGGGATAATAATAAGTTGTTTTTAGAGAAAGGTAAACATATTTATATGATTGGTATTGGTGGTATTAGTATGAGTGGTATTGCTGATATTCTTGTTAGTATGGGTTATAAGGTAAGTGGTAGTGATAGAGTTAGTTCACTTATTACTGATAAACTTATTGAGAATGGAGTTAAGGTATATATTCCTCAGAAGGAAGATAATATTACTAGTGATATTGATTTTGTAGTTTATACCGCTGCGATTAATGATGATAATCCTGAGATGAAGGCCGCTAAAGGGATGAATATTCCTATGATGGAAAGAGGAGAATTTTTAGGAGAGATTACTAAGTTATATGCTAATACTATTGGTATTGCTGGTACTCATGGTAAGACTAGTACTACTTCGATGGTATCTTGTATATTTTTAGAAGCTGGAGTTGATCCTACTATACAGGTTGGTAGTATTCTCAA
Source organism: Paludibacteraceae bacterium (assembly GCA_963601985.1). GTDB lineage: Bacteria > Bacillota_I > Bacilli_A > RF39 > UBA660 > CAG-302. Next base: position 1,787 of record CAVCHK010000115.1, on the reverse strand, counting down.
AAATATAGGGGGTAATTATAGGGTAGGTAATGGTGATACTCTTATAATTGAGGCTTGTGAATACTGTGATAGTTTTCTTAATTTTAAGCAGAAGTCTGCTATTGTATTAAATATTGATAATGATCATTTGGATTATTTTAAGAATTTGGATAATATTAAGAAATCTTTTAATGAATATGTTAGTCATTTACCTAGTGATGGTTATTTGATTGTTAATAATGATGATAAGAATAGCACTGATTTAATTAGTCATACTAAGGCTAAAGTTGTTACGTATGGTATAGATAATGATGCTATGTATATGGCTAGTGATATTGTATTTGATAAGAATGGTTATGGTAGTTTTGATGTTATTTGTAATGGTAGGAAGTTAGGTAATGTTAGTTTATCTGTAGTTGGTGTTCATAATGTTTCTAATGCACTTAGTGCTATTGCACTAGCGGATAGTTATGGTATTTCTTTTGATGATATTAAAAAAGGACTTAAGAAATATTGTGGTGCTAGTAGAAGAATGGAATATAAGGGTAAGTTTAAGGACGCTAGTGTATATGATGATTATGGACATCATCCTACTGAAATTAAGGCTGTAGTTAGTTCTATTAATAATATGAAATTTAATAAATCTTGGGTTATATTTGAACCTCATACTTATACTAGGGCATATAAGTATAAAGAAGATTTTGCTAAAGTTCTTAAGGATTTTGATCATATTATTATAACGGATATTTATGCTGCTAGAGAAGAGAATGTTTATGGTATTAAAGAGGAAGATATTATTAAGGAAATTAAGAGGTATGGTAGGGAAGCTTTTCATATTAGTAGTTATGATGATATTTTGTTATATTTAAGTGAATATGTTAATAAGGATGATTTGATTCTTACTTTAGGTGCTGGTAATGTTACTAAACTTGCTAGTATGTTAGTAAAAGAATGACTTTAGTCATTCTTTTTTCTTTAAAATTAATTTTTTTGTTTTTGGTTTAGAAACACTATTATTATGGGTTATATTTTGGGTTGGTACTATAGTTTTATTTGTTTTTATTTCTTTTTCTTTATTAGTTGTATTATTGGTAGTTACTTTAGTATTATTATTTGTTTTTTTATAGTCTAGTTTATATATTGCTTCTAGGGTGTTTATAAATGATGTTGAGAAGATTAGGGCCGCTACGTAAGCTTTATTTGTCATTAGATAAGGGATAGCTAATACTGATGATACTAAGTTTATTTTTCTTGATGTTTTCATATTTTTGGTCATTAACATAGTACTAGCTAGAGTACTTGATATTATTGGTAATAAACTTAGTGGTGATGTTATTGTTAGGGAACCTGCTAATAGGGTTAATAGTGGATACATTATTAGTAGTATTTTTGGTTGTTTTTTGTTTTTCTTTTCGTATGTGTATGTTATTATACCTTGTAATGTTAGTACTATTGGTCCTATTGATGCTGAATATGCTTTTAGTACTATCATTGATAGGAAGCCTGCTAGGTTGGATATTGAATTATGTATTAAGAATCTTTTCTTTCCTTTTGATCTTATACTAGTAATTAGAAATATTCCATTTATTACTGATAATATTTGTGCTATTATAAAATTTGTCATTTGAACACCTCTAATAAGTATTATACTTATATTATTTTTTTTGTCAATAAATGTCCAGAAATTTTCCCTAAAAAATAATTATTAGGGATTTTTTCTATATAATTAAAAGAAAAATTCAGATTTTTGCTACCGACAACAAAAGTCCGAATTTAATTCAAATTTTGACCTTTCTATTTCTTGTGAT
>CAVCHK010000114.1:1221-4497 GCA_963601985.1 Paludibacteraceae bacterium | reverse complement strand
AAGTATTATTAAAGATAATCCATATTTAGATATAAATAGAGATTTTCCTAACTTGCAATTTAGAACATATCAAAGTTTAATAAATTTATCTAGAGAAGAATTATCTAGTTTAGATATAGATCTTTTAATAATAGATGAACTTCATCATCTTTCATCACCAGTATGGGGAAGTAGAATAGATACTATTATTGATACTCATTCAGATATGAGGGTGTTTGGTATGACTATTTATACAGAAAAAGATAGAATAAAACCAAGTACATGGGAGGCAAATTATAACTTAGCTGAAAAATATTATGAACATTATCATAATTTGGAAGTGCCTCAAACATTTAAAACAATAAATGGTTATGATAAAGATGATGATGGTTATAATTTAGGAGTATGGATTGCTAATCAAAGAGCGGCATATAAAAAAGGTACTTTACCAGATGATAAAATAAGGCTTTTAGAAGAGGTTGGTATGCGCTTTCAAAATAAGACATTAAGTTTCGAAGAGTGGTATGCCTTAGCATTGGCTTATTATAATCACTATCATGATTTAGAAGTACCAACATATTTTAAAACGATAAATGGTTATGAAGAGGATAGGAATGGTTATGGTTTGGGTTTATGGGTTATAACACAAAGAGGGTTATATAAAAAAGGTACTTTACCAGATGATAAAATAAAGCTTTTAGAAGAGGTAGGTATGAGGTTTGAAAATAAAAATTTGACTCTTGAAGAGTGGTATAATCTAGCTTTAGCATACTATAATCATTATCATGATTTAGAAGTACCAACATATTTTAAAACAATTAATGGTTATGAAGAAGATGAGGATGGTTATAATTTGGGTTTTTGGATTGCAAATCAAAGAAGAGGATACAAGCGTGGTACTATAAGTGAAGAGGAAGTAATTCTTTTGAAAGAAATAGGTATGAGGTTTGAGAATAAATATAAATCTTTAAGTTTTGATGCGTGGTATAACTTAGCTTTGGTATATTATAATTATTACCATAATTTAGAGATACCAATAGGTTTTAAAACAGTAAATGGCTATGAGGAAGATGAGGGTGGCTATAGTTTGGGATCTTGGATTTCTAGACAAAGAGTAGGCTATAAGAATGGTACTTTAAGCTGTGATAGAATAAAAATGCTTGAGGATATAGGGATGGTATGGAATATTTATGATGCTAATTTCTTTAAAAATGGTAAACTAGTAAAAATAAAAAGAAAATAATTTACTATGGTGCTTTTCTTATTTATGTGATAAAATATATTATGATGAGGTGTGAGATATGAATAATAAACAAAATAAACAAATTACAAGTAGAGATGTAGATTTTGCTAAGTGGTATACTGATGTTGTTAGAGCCGCTAGACTGGCTTGCTATTCTAATACTAAGGGTTGTATTGTTATAGAACCTAATGGTTATGCTATTTGGGAGAAGATGCAAAGTGCATTAGATAGTAAATTTAAAGAGACTGGACATGTTAATGTATCAATGCCCTTGCTTATTCCTGAATCTCTTTTAAATAAAGAGGGAGAACTAGTAGAAGGCTTTGCTCCGGAAGTGGCTTGGGTTACTGAAGGGGGAAATAAGCATTTAGAAGAAAGATTATGTATAAGACCAACATCTGAGACAGTATTTAGTGATTATTATGCTAATAATATTTCATCATATAGGGACTTGCCAAAGCTATATAATCAGTGGTGTAGTGTTTTAAGATGGGAAAAAGAGACAAGACCATTTTTAAGAAGTCGTGAGTTTTTATGGCAAGAGGGTCATACTATTCATGAAACAAAAGAAGAAGCGGAAACGGAAACATTACAAATGTTAAATATTTATAATGATTTCTTTCATGATTATTTAGCTATTCCTAGTATTGTTGGAAGAAAGACAGAAAAAGAAAAATTTGCAGGAGCAGAATATACTTATACTGTAGAAGCACTTATGTATAATGGTATTACCTTGCAGTCCGCTACTAGTCACTATTTTGGACAAAAATTTTCACGTGCATATGATATAAAATATACTAGTAGGGATAATAAACTAGACTATCCATATCAAACATCATGGGGAAGTTCTACTAGAATGATAGGAGCTTTAATTATGGTACATTCTGATGATTATGGACTTGTATTACCACCACGTATTGCCCCTTTTAAGGTTGTAATTATACCTATAGGTAATGATTTAGAAGTATTATCACTAGCTAATGACTACTTAGATAAATTAAAGAAAGAGAATATAGAAGCATATATAGATGATAGTGATAAATCACCAGGATATAAATTTGCTGAAGCAGAAGTACAAGGAATCCCAATTCGTATTGAAATAGGTAAAAGAGACTTAGAAAATAATATGATTACTTTAGTAAGAAGAGATACTAGAGAAAAATTACAAGTATTTACTAATACTGATATTATACATGATGTTAAATTATTACTTCTTGATATCCAAAGAGATATGTATGATAGAGCTTTAAGAAGAAGAGAAGAAATGACATATACTGCTACAGATATGGAACAGTTTGCAAGTATTATGACTTCTCATCCAGGTTTCGTAAAAGCAATGTGGTGTGGTAGTGAAGAGTGTGAAAACAAAATAAAAGAAATAAGAGGAACAAAATCAAGATGTATTCCATTTGAAAAAGAAAAAGTAGATGATAAATGTGTAGTATGTGGTAAAGACGCTAAAGAATTAGTAATTTGGGGTATGCAATATTAAAAGAATTATTTACAAAGAAATAGATATTTGTTATAATATATAATGTACGAAAGGAAGATAATATATGGAAATAGCAGTTATCATTATATCAATATTATTAATAGCAATAGTATTATTACAAAGTGGTAAAGCAGAAAGTGCATCCCAAATAATAGGAGGAGGTTCATCTGACTTATTTGCCGAAAGAAAAGAAAGAGGCTTTGAACTATTTATAACAAGAATTACCTACATCTTAGGAGTACTTTTCTTTGTACTTTGTTTAATAATATCAATATAATTAAGACTTAACGTAAATTAAGTCTTTTTGAATATAAAAAGGAGGGCTAGTATGAAAGATATAATAATAGAAAAATTAAAAGAGAATACATCTCTTACAATAATACAGTTAAACGATATTCTAGGACTTACTACAATAGATGAATATAAAAGCCTAGAGAATACATTAAATGAAATGGTAAGTGATGGTATTTTATACTATAGTGATAAAAAAAAGAAATATCTACTTTTAGAAGATAGTCATTTATCTAAAGGAAGATTGTCATTAAATAGTAAAGGATTTGGT
>CAVCHK010000114.1:0-1211 GCA_963601985.1 Paludibacteraceae bacterium | reverse complement strand
CAATATAAAAGATGTATATATCAATGAAAAAAATATAAATGGAGCTATTGATAATGATTTAGTATTATTTGAATATATTAATAAAGACAAATTAAAACCAGAAGGAAAAATAATAAAAACAATAAAAAGAAATTATGATCCCTTAGTAGGAGAAGTAATATTATCAGATGGTGAATACTATGTAAAACCAGATAAGAAAGGTTCTAATATATATATACCAAAAGATAATCTAAATGGAGCAGTAGAAGGCCATAAAGTAGTAGTAGAACCACTAAAAGAAGGTAAAAGAGTAGGAAAAATAACTAAGATAATAGGACATAAAAATGATGTAGGAGTAGATATCTTATCTTTTGTCTATGAATATAACTTTTATCCAACTTTTCAGGATGAAGTACTAGAAGAGTTAGACGATATTCCTTCATACTTAACAGAAGAAGAAATAAATAAAGAACTATCTCTTGGTAGAAGAGATTTAAGAAGTGAAGAAATATTTACAATAGATGGATCTGATACAAAAGATATAGATGATGCTATATCACTAACCAAATTAGAAGATGGAAAATATAAATTAGGAGTCCATATAGCGGATGTATCACATTATGTAAAAGAAGGTACTAAACTAGACGATGAAGCATATGATAGAGGAACCAGCGTATATCTAGTAGATAGAGTACTTCCAATGCTTCCTCATAAATTATCTAATGGTATATGTTCTTTAAATGAAAATGAAGATAGATTTGCCTTCTCATGCGAGATGATTATAGATGAAAAAGGAGACATAACTAGTTATGATATTTTTAAATCGATAATTCGTAGTAGAAAGAAAATGACTTATAAAGAAGTAAATAAAATCTTAGAAGAAAATACCACTAGTAGTGATTATAAACCATTTGAAAAAACATTACTATTAATGAATGACTTATCTAAGATATTAAGAAAAAAAATGATAAGACGTGGTTATATAGAATTTGAAAGTACTGAAGCAAAGATTAAAGTAGATGATAATTGTCATCCTATTTATATTGAAGCAAGAGTACAAAGAAGTGGCGAAGAGCTTATCGAAAACTTTATGATAGCCGCTAATGAAACAGTATCATCATCTATATATTATAAGAACTTACCAGGTATATATCGTGTCCATGATAAACCAGATGAAAAAAGATTAGGAGAGTTTTTAAAGTTCTTATCATTACATGGGTATACAGTAAATG
>CAVCHK010000113.1:0-7928 GCA_963601985.1 Paludibacteraceae bacterium | reverse complement strand
CCTTCAGGTATATTATGCATAATAATAGCAAGCATAGATATAATACCAACTTTAAATAAAGATTTATCATTTGTTACTTTTATTTTATTATCAGGTAAATAATAATCAATAAGCATAGATATTATTACTCCTAGAATAATACCTAAAACACATAAAAGTATACTACTTAGAGATGATAAATTATCTCTAAGTAATACTAGTGATTCAGGTATTAAATCTATAATAGATACACATATCATAACCCCTGAAGCAAATGAAAGAGAAGATACTATAATTTTTTTAGGATTTTTATTTTTAATAAAAATAAAAATTACTCCTATCATAGTGGAAAAACCTGCTAAAAAAGTTAATATAAAAGCAAAAACAGTATTATTCATTCCTATCACCTATCTAAATATATGAAATGAATAATACTATTAAAACGTAAAATTATTATATATATAATGTTTAAAATATTATTAATCACATATAATATTACTGCAAATGAAAATTTGCCTATTTTATGATTAAGCATTGACTTTTTTCATAAAATATAGTATATTATTATTGCATTTGAAGAAATGCTATAAATAATATGAAAATGTTAGTCGCTCTCGGGTGGTGCGAGTTATAAATAATCCCGAACGTGAAATGTTAGTCGCTCTCGGGTGGTGCGAAGTATAAATTATTCCGGACGAAAATGTTTGAAAACTTTATCTTAATTGATAGAGTTTTCTTTTGATTTGTGATAGAATAATTTATGGGAGTTGATAATAGATGAAAGTACAAACTGGTTATATTTACCACATAAAAGATTCTTTTTTTGAAAAAGTTAATGATAAAGGATTAATGTCTAATCATGAAAATGGACATGCACGTCCTACATATTTTACAATAAAAGATAAAAATATATTGTGGTTTATTCCATTAAGTAGCAAAATAGACAAATATCAAAAAATTCAAAAATATGGAAGCTGTCGTACAATTATGATTAGAAAAATATATAGATCATCCGCATATATTAAATGGAAAACCATTGAAGGTTGTTGATGTGTTAAAAAATGAAATTTTAGATAATTTTAAATATATGATTGTTAGCAAAAAAATGGGTTTAAATTTATTTTTTACAGATATTGATAGAATTAAAAAAATTATGCTTGATGAATTAAAATAGTTATATATATAATGTTTAAAAAATTAATATTTATAACTACAGAATTGACTTTTTACATAAAATATAGTATATTTTTATTGCATTTAGTAAATGCTCTAATATGAAAATGTTTCTCGCTTCCAGGTGGCTTGCGAGTAATAAGTAATCCCGAGTGAAAATATATAATTAAAAACTTACTAAAAGTACTTAGTAAGTTTTTCTATTTTTTTAGAAATTTTTCTCCTTTTATGATGATTATTAATACCTTCATTATGTTTTAATAGAAGATACATATAATCTATTCTAAAATCTTCAATATTAATACTAACTAATGAACTACTATCTACATAACTTTTATCAAAGTTATTACTAGTATAAGTAATATCATTAATTAGATCTATGTAATATATATTATCAGATGTATATAAAACCATTTTTTCAATATAAGCAGTATTACCATTTTTCTTTTTGTGTATTATATTTCCAACATAAAAATTATTTCCCATAACTAATTAATCCTTTAAAAATACTATTAGTAATAACACTTAAATCAATTTCAAAAGATAAATCTCCGTAATCTAAAGTATATCTAATATCATTAATAATATACTTATAATTAGAAATAACTTCATATACCCAAAAAATAGAAATAATAGTATAAATAATAGCAATAATATTAATAAATAAATAATTAAATATACTACTTATTATAAGCATAATAGAAAGTCTTAATAAATAAATAATTACTTTAACTATCATTTTCATAACAAAATAATTATAATTATCGTAAGCTATTAATTTTTGATTATTAAAATAAGTCTTATTCATACTATTCATCTCCTTTTTGCTATAATATAATACATCAAAAACCCTTATTTGTCAAGGCTTTATAAACTACCAATATTTCACTTATATACTTTTAAAATAATCGTAAATAATAATAATGTAGTCTGTGAAAATAAGTTAAAGGAGATGTTATTTAATGTTTTTAAAAAAAATAAAAAACAGTTATCTTCTAATAATACTAACATTACTTATTATTCCATACTTTGTTAAAGCTTATTCAGATTATATAATTGTAGGTGGGGAAAATATTGGTATTGAACTTAATACAGATGGTATAATTATTGTAGGTACTTATGAAGTTAATTCTATAAATCCAGCAAAAGAAGCAGGACTTAGTAGTGGTGATAGAATAATAAAAATAAATAATCAAAAAGTAACTTCAATAGAAGAAATGATAAATACTATAGGTAATAATACTAATGAAATAGAAATAACTTATAGAAGAGGAAATAAAGAAGATAATACTCACCTTAAACTAGTTAAAAGTGATAATAATGTCTATAAAACAGGATTATACGTAAAAGATAGTATAACTGGTGTAGGAACACTTACATACATTGACCCAAATACCAAGTTATTTGGAGCTTTAGGCCATGAAATAATAGAAAAGAACACCTCTCAAAAATTAGAAATTAAAGATGGTAAGATATATTCTTCTACTGTAACAGGAGTAACAAGAAGTAGTATTGGTTCTCCTGGAGAGAAGAATGCTAACTATAATAGTAATGAAGTGTTTGGCAGGATAAATGCAAATACTCCTAGTGGTATCTTTGGTAATTATACTAAAGAATTACCAAAGAAAAAAGAATATAAAGTAGCAAAAAATGAAGAAATAAAAACAGGTAAAGCCCAAATACTTACTGTTGTAAGTGGTAATACTATAGAAGCATTTGACATTAACATAATTAAAACTTCCATAAGTAGTACATCAAATAAAAATATCTTATTTGAAGTAATAGATGAAAAGTTATTAAAACTAACCGGAGGTATAGTTCAAGGAATGAGTGGTAGTCCAATAATTCAAAATGATACAATCATAGGAGCAGTAACACACGTAGTAGTAGATGACCCTAAAAAAGGATATGGAATATTTATAACCAAAATGTTAGAAGAAGGAGAAAACTAAAATAAGACCTCTTATGAGGTCTTATTATTCATATCATTTATATAATCAATTGGATATTTATATTTTTTTAATACTTTAATATTATTAAGAACATCCCCACTAAACAAGTTATTAATAACTTTAATATCAAGGTCTGTATATAGACCATAACTATATAAACCTTCCATATATAATTCTTTAAATAAATAAAATAAAGCTCTATCATTTCTAAATTTCAATCTACCATAATCAAACAATACTGCTTTAGCATAAATATCTATATCTATTATAGTAACCTCATCATTCCCTAAAATAACATTATCAGTATGTAAATCAGGAATAAATATTTGATTATCTGAAAGTATATTAATAGAATTATATATAGCATAAAAATTATCTAAAGTATATAATATATCTTTAAATAATATAGAAGTATAACTAGAAAGATAATATTTCATAGTATATCCTCTTAAATCATTATTTTTATTAAATAAAAAACTATATATTTTATAGAAATTATCTAAACCTAAATTATTTATAAATTCCATCATATCAACATTAATACCAGTATCAATATTTCTAAATATCTTAATGCATTCAAATTCAGATAGTTTATATACACTACCATAAGAACCACCACCTATTTTAGATAATAAGTGATAATCAACTACTTCATTACTAGAATTATAAAATTTCATTTAATCCTCCCAAAGTAGCAATATAATATCATAAAAAGAGCAAAAAGTAAAGTTTTGCTCTTTTTCTCTTATATAATTATTTATTATTATCTCTAATAATATGAGCTTTATAAGTATTATATCCAAGCTCCGCTACTGTCATTTGACCTACGCCACCAGGTACTGGAGTAATATAACTTACCATATCTTTAACATCATCAAAAAATACATCACCACATAACTTACCATCTTCCATTCTATTAATACCAACATCTATTACTATAGCACCATCTTTAACATCTTCTTTTTTAATAAAGTTAGCCCGCCCTATAGCGGCTACTAAAATATCTGCATTCTTAGTATAAAAGCTTAGATTTTTAGTTTTAGAGTGACATAATGTAACAGTGGCATCATAATTAGACATAAGAGAAGCAAGAGGCTTACCTACTAAATCACTTCTTCCCAATATAACAACATTCTTACCACTAATATCTATATTATAATATTTAAGTAAATCTATAATCCCCATAGGAGTACATGGAACTAAAGAATCAATATTATGACTTAATCTACCCATATTAATATCAGTAAGACCATCTACATCTTTACATGGTAATATAGCATTTTGCAGCACTTTAGCATTTAAATGATTAGGAACAGGCATTTGTACTAAAATACCATCTACACTATTATCATTATTTAACTTATCAATTATATTTAAAAGTTCTTCTTCTTTAATATTTTCATCTAATTTAATATGATTAAAGTTAAACCCTAAATTTTCAGCCATCTTATTCTTTTGTTTTACATATACACTACTAGCAGGATCATCTCCTACTTGAATAACAGTAAGTCCAAGTTTTACATTTAATTCTTCTATTTTACTTTTTAAATCAAGAAGTAATTTAGCCTTTACTACTTTACCATCTAATAGTTCCATCTTATCTACCTCTTCCCTTTTTTTCAGTCTCATCTGTTTGATTAAATATTTGCATAAATACTTCTTTTTGTTTCTTACTTTTAAGCTTATATAATTCATTACGATAACCATCTATAATAAGTTGTATCTTTTTTAAAGTAAGTCTAGAATAAGCATTAGATAAATACTTAGAATACTCTCCTATTATAGCAAGTTTTAACCGCTCTGCTTCCTTTACTTTATCTCTTATTCTACCTACTGCACTATCATCATCTTCATCATCATAAGTAGTATTATATTCTTTTAATATCTTATTTATTTTAATATCAATCTTCTTTTTAATTAATTTATTAGTAAGTTCAGGTGATACAAATACAATTTTACTAACCTCTATATCATCCCTCTTTTTAGCTTTAGGAGACACACTATAACCATTCTTATCATATTCTAAATATACAATTTCCCCACTTTTACTATCTTTATTAATAAAATAATTACGCATCTTTACCTCCTAACAAATCAGGCCTATTCTTCCTAGTAAGTTCTATTTGCATTTCATGCCTATATTTCTTTATATTCTCATGATGCCCACTTAAAAGAACATCAGGTACTTTCATACCTCTATATTCAATAGGTTTAGTATAATTAGGATAATCAAGTAAATTATCATTAAAACTCTCACTAGTAAGAGAATTACTATTAATAACACCAGGAATAAGTCTAATAATACTATCCATAATAACCATTGAAGGAATTTCTCCACCAGTTAAAACAAAATCACCAATAGATATTTCCATATCCACAATTGATTTAATTCTTTCATCAAATCCTTCATAGTGGCCACATAGTATTATTAAATGTTTCTTTAAAGATAATTCATAAGCTATTTTCTCTTTATAAACTACCCCACCAGGAGTCATCATAATAACAAATGCATCATCATCTTTAAGAGCATCAATAGCTCTAAAGATAGGATCACACATAAGTACCATTCCGCCTCCTCCTCCGAAAGGATAATCATCAACTTGTTTATTATTATAAACTGTATAATCCCTAATATTATGAATATTAACTTTAACTTTATTATTATCTATTGCTCTTTTAATAATAGACTCCGTTAGAAAATTATCATACATATTAGGAAATAAAGTTAAAACATCTATTATCATTATCTCACCACCTGACTATATATCAAATAAACCATCTATATCTTTAATATATATATTCTTATTACTAATATCTATCTTATCAATTAAATTATCATTATAAGGAATTAAATATTCCTTATCCCCTAATATAACAAGTAAACTATACTTATCATATCTTTCTATATCTTTAATTATACCTACTATACTTCCTTTATATATAACATTACTACCTATAATATCATCATCTAAATAATTATTATTATCTAATATAATATCGTCCTTATTAACATATACATTTAATCCTTTATATTTAAGTACATCATTTATATTATTATATCCTACTAAAGTAATCATATCAAAATTCTTATGTTTTCGATAAGAACTTATAACTTCTTTATATTTTTTATCTATATATATATTCATATCTTTTATAAAGACTTTATCTTTATAAGGAAACTTAGATAATAATCTAACTTCTCCTTTTATACCATGAGTATTTACAATCTTACCAATATTAATTAATTTCATATTACTTATTATATATCTCATACAAAAGTATAGAAGTAGCTACTCCTGCATTTAAACTTTCTACCATTTTATTCATTTTAATATATAAATACTCATCACATAACTTACTAATATTATCACTCATACCTCTACCTTCATTTCCTATTATTAAAGCATAATGCTTTGGTATATTAATATTTCTAATATCTTTGCCACCATCTACTTTAGTACCATAGATAGTATAATTATTATCTTTTAAATATTTAACCATATCTTCTATATCATGAGTAATAATATTAATATGAAATATCATCCCTTGAGTAGATCTAATAACTTTAGAACTATATAAATCAGCACATTTCTTACTTAAAATAATAGTATCAACATTAAAAGCCATAGAAGACCTAATAATAGTACCAAGATTACCAGGATCTTGAATATCTTCAAGTATTAGTACTTTATTACCTATATCTTCTTCTTTCTTTTTGTAGCATATTCCCATAACTTTAGGATAACTATCCATAGAAGATATCCTCTTCATTACTTTATCATTAACATATATAATAGGTCCATTAAAAGGTATATTAATTCCTTCTAAAAGTATTAATTCTTTAAGTAAATTACTACGTATAGCTTCAAGTACTAAATGCTCTCCTTCTATTAAGAAAGTATTAGTACTATCTCTATATTTTTTTTCATTTAATTTACATATATCTTTAATTTTATCATTATTTACTGAAGTTATAACCATAATATTCTCCTTCATACATATTATAATATAAATTAATGAAAAAGAAAAGAATATTACTAAAAATATTCTTGTTATATTTTATATTAAATAGTTGGTTTTTCATTAACATAGAATAGATTACTCTCTGTTCCATTTCATCCAGTTATTGCAGCAGATTTTAAAGAGATTACAGGGCGAGCAAACATAATGATATTACTTTGATTACTACCAAGTATACCTTATTCATTCCAATAAGCAATAATGGTGTCATAGTCCAATAATAATAACTAGGAGTATATAAATAAAAGTTGGTATTTTTAATAAAACTACTTGTATTATAATCAAAGCCATAACCTCCAGCATAAGCAAGTTCATATGATGTAATTAAAGCTACTGGATATGTAAGTACTCCATTACCATAATTACTATTTACAGTAAACTTATCATTATTATTTATACACTTTAAGCTAGTTTTATACAAAACATAATCCTTTTTAAAACCATTATAAGCAGTTACATTATTTTTTACTTTTCTAACTTAAATGGATTATCTTCTGTACCAGTTGTCCCTTCAACAATAGTTTCAGTAGAGTTTAAGAAGAGAGTTGGCGCGACCCCATACGCATTGTAAGGGCGGAAGAAGATGGTGTAGACCATGCCATCGCTTTGCACAGACCACACATCATAATTACTACTAGAATACGGCGTTAATAACCATCCCTGATTACTTGTACCTAATATAGGATACATCCAATCGTTACTTCTACAAGCATATGAATCAGTTCTACTATTATAATTATATAAATTTTGCGTACACTTATTAAAGTCTGTTGCATATCCGTAATCAGAAGGATACGGAAGTGC
>CAVCHK010000112.1:0-12729 GCA_963601985.1 Paludibacteraceae bacterium | reverse complement strand
CCATTCCACCTTCGCCAATTGATTTAATGATTTCATATCTATCATTAATTTTTTGTCCCTTTGATAGCATTATAAATCACCACCTTCCTTTTTTAGATAAGCAATTGATATATTATCTGTGCCACCACGCATATTACTCTTTTTGATTAGTTTTTCTACTTGTTCTTCAATTGAAGATTTGCTATTTAATACTTTTTCTATTTGGTCTTCTGTTAGCATATTTGTTAGGCCATCACTACATAGGAATAGTCCCCCGACGTTATTATCGACATCAAAAATATCTATTTCTATGGGATTGTTAGCTCCTAAGGCTCTTGTTAGGAGATTTTTTCTTGGATGGAACTTTGCTTGTTCTGGAGTTAATTCTCCTGTGGATACTAGTAGATTTACTAGTGTATGATCATGAGTTATTTTATGTAATTTTTCATTTTTTATGGCATATCCTGATGAATCTCCTATATTTCCATATAATATATAGTCATTTGTTTTTATTGCTATTACTAGGGTTGTGCCCATACCTTTGCTTTCTGGATGTTCATTAGTGTAAGAAAATATTTTGTTATTTATTTCTTTTACTATATTACGAAGCCATTCGATAGCATCTTCTTTTTTTCCTAATGATTCTATACTTTCAAAGCTTTCTGTTATATGTTCTATGGCTATATTTGAAGCCACTTCTCCGGCTTTATGGCCTCCCATTCCATCCGCTACGGCTAGAATGAATTCATTATTATTGTTATTTATTATTGTCACATTGTCTTCGTTATGTGTTCTTACTTTTCCTGCATCAGTCATATAAAATGTCTGCATTATTTCACTTCCTCTTTAATTATTAGCTCTTAATTGACCACAGGCAGCATCTACTTGTGAGCCAAATTCTTTTCTTATTGTTACATTTATATTATTTGACTTAAGTATATCATAAAATGATAGAATTTTCCACTTTTTTGTACGTTTAAAGCCAATATTTTCAGTTTCATTATATGGTATTAAGTTTACATAACAGTTTATTCCTTTTAGTAATTTTACTAATTCTTTGGCTTCTTTTTCACTATCGTTTATATCTTCTAACATAATATATTCAAAAGTTACTCTTCTATTAGTTTTTGAGATATATTCTTTTATAGTATTCATTAATGCTTCTAAATGATAGGCTTTGTTTATAGGCATTAGTTTACTTCTTAATTCATCATTAGGAGCATGAAGGCTTATGGCTAAATTAACTTGTCCTTCTTCATTCATAAATTTTTTTATACCTGGAATAACTCCACAAGTAGATATAGTTATGTGTCTAGAGCCGATATCGATACCTTTATTACAGTTTATTATTTTTACAAAACGCATTATATTATCATAATTATCAAATGGTTCTCCTATTCCCATCATAACAACATGAGTTATTCTTTTCTTTATATCTTCTTCAATAAGTAGTATTTGCTCTACTATTTCATAGGCTAATAGGTTTCTTACTTTCTTTAATCTACCGCTTTCACAGAATGCACATGTCATATTACATCCTACTTGGGATGATACACAGATGCTAGTTCCATAATCGTGAAACATTAGAACTGACTCTATTTTATTACCATCTTCTAGTTCGAATAGGTATTTATTTACGTCTTTACCTGTTTGTTTTATTAATAATTTTATTTTAAATAAAGAAAAATCGTTAGTTAATTTTTCTCTTAGTTCTTTACTAATATTAGTCATTTCATTAAAAGAAGTTAGTCTTTTTTTATATAGGCCTTCGTATACTTGAGTAGCTCTAAATGGTTTTTCACCAATTTGAATAAAGTATTCTTCTAATTCTTGTAATGTTAAATCATATATATTTCTCATTTGTTCACTTCCATGTTCTATATATATTATAACAGAAAAAACATGTTATTAAAACATGTTTCTGTTATTTTTATCTATTTGTGCTTATGACTATGGTCATGATGGGAATGTCCTTTTATTCCATATCTTTTGGTAATTGGATCTTTGAATAAGAAGTTTTTTATTGGTTGTAGTGTTAATACCATATACAATCCGAATATTATGAATAGTATTACTACTGATATATAGGAATAAAAGAAGTGTAATGGTTCTATATCTATTATATAACTGAATGTTAAATTACTTAAAATTATTGCTAAGTAAAATATTATTATATCTATTAGTAAGATAGGTTTTTTTGTTATTAATTGATATGCGTAAAAAAGCAATGGTATTATAAGCATTATTACTAAGATACTTGCTGTTTTAGCTATAAAATAGTTTTCATTCATTCCGTATACTGCTCCATCATAAAGAGTCCAAATAAATGTTGGTGTTAGAGCTATTTTGATATGTTCCCAAGTGCTTTCATTGACCGCTGCAAAAAGGGATACTATTTTATTATGTCCTGATATTTCATACATAAAATGTAGTAGTGTACCTATTACTCCTATGAATATTATTCCAATTATTGTGTCCATATTGTTCCTCCTATATATGAATATGTATTCATATATTTAAATATTACCACTATTACTAGGAGCTGTCAATTGTTTTTATTACTTACTCTCTACTTTGCGAATTGAAGTTACTTTTCTATTATATGCAGTTTTTTGCAAATAATTACAAGATTATAAAATAACTTAAGTTTTGAGACTAAGGGCTCTAAACTTTTTTCTAATGACAACAGGCATTAGAAAACGGCGAGTAACGAAGTGCGAGACGATAATAAAAGAAAACCTAAATAGATTTTCTTTCTTTATATTCTTCTAATGTTAAATTATTATTATATATATATGGCGCTATATCTCCTATAAATCTTAGATGCCATGGTTCATAACTATATTTAGTTATATCTTCTTTGCCTTCGGGATATCTTAATATAAAACCATATTTATGACAGTTTTGATGAACCCACTTTGTTTCTACTAAATCTTCTATTTCATGTTCTATATATGACTTTTCATTCTGATATACACAGAAATCAATAGCTAATCCAGTTTGATGTTCTGATGAGCCTGGGCGGGCTATTCTTGTTACTGCATAGTTAAATCCTTTCTCATCTAATAATTTATTATATATTTTTTCTTGATAGTCATAATCTCGATAACCACTTTCTATATCTATTAAATAGTTATTTCTTTTTGCGGCTTCTTTTAATCTATCAAATGATTCTTTTACTTTTTTATCTATATATACATTTTTCTTATATTCACTTTCTGCATCTACTAATGTATTTGGAATATGTGCTCTTGGCAGGGGATTATCTTTATTTACTAAAATATTATAATCCATATATACCTCCAGTAGTATTATATGATATTTAGAAAAAATAGATACTTATTTAGTCTAATTTTGTTATATTTGGATGGCCTTTCATGAGTTTTTTTATACCTGTTGGATGAGGGAAGGCCACTGTTAATATTGATTTGTCTACCGCTACGATGATTCCTTCACCAAAATCGGTATGCAATATATGTTCTCCTACTTCGTAAGTAGCATTTTTATCTATAGTCTTTTTTACTTTTGATACTACACTGCTTATTCTTCCTTTAGTTTCTATATCTAAGTATTTTTTATCTATTTCTTCAATAAATCTACTAGGCATATTTCTACTTGTATTACCAAAGAGCATTCTAGTTAATGCACTTGTTATATATAATTTTTTCTTTGCTCTTGTTATAGCTACATAACAGAGTCTTCTTTCTTCTTCAATAGCGGAATTGCTTCCTTCATTTATAGCATTATAATGGGGGAATATTCCTTCTTCCATTCCTACTAGAAAGACATAATCAAATTCTAATCCTTTTACAGAATGTACTGTCATTAAATTTACTCTATTTGTTCCATCTTGATGTTCAGTCATATCACTTACTAGGGATATTTCATTTAGAAAATCTTCTAGTGTAGCAGAGCCATATTCTTCTTCATAGCTTTTGGTTACTCCTTTAAACTCATTTAGATTTTCTAATCTTATTTCATCTTCTAGTAACTTGGATGATTGTAATTCTTTCTTTATACCACTTTTTTCTAGTATTAAATCTATTAATTCTGTTAGTGTTATACTACTACTAGCAAGTGTTAGTTCTTCTATTAAGTTTTTGAATTCTAGTTCTTTGCCACTATTAATAGCATCATAAATAGATGTATTATTTTCTACTGCTTTGGTTGTTAAATTCCCTATGGTTTTTTCTCCTATTCCTCTTTTAGGTGTATTTATTATTCTAAGCAAACTTACATCGTCTTTATGATTACTTATTAGTCTTAAATAGCATAATAAATCTTTTATTTCTTTTCTATTATAGAAGTAGAAGCTTCCTACTATACGGTATTTGATATTTTTCTTTAACATTTCTTCTTCTAGGACACGAGATTGGGCATTAGTACGATATAATATGGCTATGTCTTCTTCTTTGATATCTTTTTCTAATAGTTTTTTTATTTCTTCTCCTACAAAGATAGCCTCTTCTTTTTCATTTGTTACTACTTTGTACTTTATTTTATCTCCTTCAATATTATTACTCCATAGGTTTTTATCTTTTCTTTCTCTATTATGTTTTATAACGCTATTAGCGGCATTTAGTATTGTTTTAGTAGAACGATAGTTTTCTTCTAGTAATATTGTTTTGGCTTCTGGATAGTCTTTTTCAAAGTTCAGTATATTCTTGTAGTTAGCTCCTCTAAAGGCATATATTGCTTGGTCGTTGTCTCCTACAACAAAGATATTACGATATTTGGCCGCTAATAACTTACTAAAAGTATATTGGGCTTCATTGGTATCCTGATATTCATCTATTAGAATGTATTTATATCTATCTTGATAATCGTTTAGGACACTAGGATAGTTTTTGAATAATCTTATTGGAAGAATTAATAGGTCATCAAAGTCAACTGAATTACCAGTTTTTAGTTTCTTTTGATACCTTCTATATAGTTCCACTACGTTATAGTCAAATTCTACTTTGGAGAAGGAATCTGTGGTCATCATAGCATTTTTTGCTGAACTTATTTTGTTTCTTAATTCTCGTGGATTATATTTATCTTTATTTAGGTTTAAGTCTTTCATTAATTTTTTTATTATGGTTAATACGTCATCACTATCAATAATGGTTAAATTTTTATCATATCCTAAAAGGGTATAGTTTTCTTTTAAGATTTTTAAACCTAAAGAGTGAAATGTTGATATTTGAATACTATGAGCTAGAGCTCCTATTAATGATAATTCTCTATCTTTCATCTCTTTAGCGGCTTTATTGGTAAATGTTATTGCTAATATATTATTTGGACTTATTCCATTTTGGATTAGGTTTGCTATTCTATTTGTTAATACTTTTGTTTTTCCTGAACCTGCTCCTGCTAAAACAAGCATTGGTCCATCTATATGATTTACAGCTTTTTGCTGCTCATTATTTAATAATTGTGTATTCATTGGGTCACCATCTTTCTTTTTTAATTTTATCATACTTTAATGAGATAGTGAAGTGTAGATAGTAATATTTTTTATTTATTTTTTAATTAAAAAAGAGGAATGTTATTTCCTCTTTTTGAATACTTGTTTAATGAATAATATTATTTTATCTACTAACCAAAGCATAGCATTTACTCTTTTATCTTGATTATCTGGTAATTCTTTTGTCTCTTTATTTTCTTCTTTTGTTGTATCTTTATTTTCTTCTTGGATAATACTGTTATTATTTTCTTCTTGTTTATCTTCTTTTTTATTTGTTTCTTTATTTTCTTCTTGAACTCTAGGTTCATCTTCTTTTGGGGCTTCTTTTGTAAACTTTTCAAATTCATTTGTCCATGCAGCGTCATAATATGAAGTAGTATCCCCTAAGGCCATATATAGGCTGTTATTGTAATGGTATTTTTTTACTACCCCTTTGGTGCCTTTGGTTAATAGCATTGATTTACCGCCATAGCCTGCTGTTTCATGTAAATATAAATCTGTAGTATTATATATTATATCTCCTACTATAAATGGTCTTTCTCTTGTTTCATTTAATTTTTCTTTTATCATATTTAGAAATCTATCCCATCCCATATCTAATGTACGATGTGGACAATATTTATTAGTATAATCCTGATGCTTTGTTACCCTATCTATATTCCAATTATATCTATTTAATATATCTACGATTAAATCTACGGCATTTTTTTCTGCTTTAATGAATCTTTCGCCACCAGATAATGAGTAACAGATTTCAATAGCTACACCTTCTCTATTGCCTTTACCATTACCGTCAGATGCATGCCAGCCATTTCTGTTTTCTTCTATTCCTTGGACTATTTCTTTGTCATCAACAGCATAGTGGAAAGATGTTTCGTAATCGTTATTTGTCATATATTTTATTTCATTTCTAGCTGATGCATCATTAGCGGTATTATGTACTACAATACGCGTAGGAGTCATTTCATAAGGACATTTTAGATAGTACCTACTTGTGGGCACTATCATTTTCACTATTGGTACCATTATCACCCTCCTTAATCAATTTTTCTATATTATGAATAAGATTGTATCCTGTTTCTGCAAAAACGCCGCTTAACGATATTGCTAGGTTGAAATCTTTTGTTATTATGAAATATAATATTGAAACTAAGAGACCCACTATAATATTTTGTATTATGATGAGATTATTATTTACATAAGGACATCTTTTGGCGATAAATCCTAATATCCAGCTAACAATCATTGTTAACAATGTAATCATTAATTCTGTATTATGATTTATGAATTCCATTTTTTCACCTCTATTCATAATCACTTTATTTTATGATAGAAATGAAATTCTTGTAATTGTGAATGTCTAAAAAGAAAAAAGATTATAATTTTTTATAATCTTTTTAGTATTTATTCTACTTCTTTAGGTTTATTTTGCTTAAACCAATATACTGAGTATCCTAAAGCACTTAGACCTACTACCCATGCAACAAATATTAATACATTGCCTGTTTTTCCTGGATCATCTACTTCACAAATGTAATAAACAGTATGTTCAAAGTCATCATTATCTATAACATAACTAACTTGAATTTCATCTTCATTTTCTAATTTACATCCATCTACATTTGGTGAGTCTACTTGTTTTTTGTATCCATTATTTAAATCCTTTTCATTATAAGAATCTGCTACAGCTTTTTTTGTATCTTTATCAATGTATTTTATAGTGGCTGTGAATTTTTTTTCTGTTGGTGTTGGTTCATCGTCTTCTTTTTCTGTGCATTCATTTATTTTATAAGTTATTTTATATAAGGCTGGTGTAAGGAATGTCTTCCCATCAGCATAATAATCTGTCAAATCAAAACCCGTTTTACCTGTTTTGTCTCCTGCATTAAATTTCCTTGCTATATTAATCATTATTGCTTCAGTTCCAGCATCTTTTTGTGTGAAGGTTGTCTCAGCTGGAATTATTGCACCTTTAACTAAGTCAGCAGTATCAATTTCTTGATATCTTACAATTTTATTTGAAGTATCACTTGTTACATTTTGATCTTTATCCGTAGTATACCATTTATCATGTAAGTAATATGTAGTTTTTCCTTCAGTTAAATAAAGAACTTTTGTAGTTTCTGTTTTTTGAGCACCACCTACACCTGTATAGGTTACACTAAATGTCTTTTCTTGGTTTGCTTTTAAAATGTTTTTATATAGAGCATAAAAATTGTTTAAATTTAAGTCATCTTTAAGACATGCACTATCCTCCTCATTAGTTGATAAACAAACCTTTTTTTCTACTGTATCTTTAGCTTTCGCTGTTAGTTTTGGAAAAAACGTACCATTGTAGTTATAACTTTTATTTTCTATAAGTTCATCAAGTTGCGGTTCTGTATAGATTCCACTAAAGAAATAGTAGTTAGCATACTCTACATCTTCACATACTTGTTCTGCTTTTACTTGTGTAGAAAGTGATAATGCAGCTAAAGCTGATATACTTAGTAATCCTATCTTTTTATAGATTTTATTTTTCATTTTTTTATTTTCCTCCTATCCTATGATAATTACATTATACAGTATTTTTTTTCTTTATGCAATAGGGTAAGGGAAAAATTTACAAAAAATAAAATAAGCGTAATACACTTATTTATATTTATATAATGTATCTGTTGCCATAGCTGTTAGAGTTTGGTCTGCTGTAATTCCTTTTCTATATGCATAATATGCAGCTGCTCCTATCATAGCGGCATTATCTGTGCAATAGCTTATTCTTGGCACAGAAAGATTTATTTTTTCTTTTTGGCATGCTTCTTCTAACGATTCTCTTAAGCCAGTATTAGCGGATACGCCCCCTGCTAGGATAAGGTTTTTTACGTTATATTCTTTTAATGCATGCATGGTTTTTTTTGTTAATATTGTTACTACTCTATTTTGAAAAGTAGTACATAAATCTTCTTTATTTATTTCGTTTCCTCTTTGAGTTTCGTTGTGAACTAAGTTTATTACTGCTGATTTTATACCACTAAAACTAAAGTTATAGCTTTTATCATCTAATGGATATGGAAGGTTATATGTATCTTTTCCTTTATGAGCTAATTTATCTACTTTTGGTCCTCCTGGATATGGAAGATTAATTACTTTTCCTACTTTATCATAGCATTCTCCTACAGCATCATCTAGTGTTCCTCCTATTCTTTCAAATGAATAGTCTTCTTTCATATAAATTAATTCACTGTGACCTCCTGATACTACTAGGGCTATTAATGGGAACTTTAATCTTTTTTCTAGGTTATTGGCATAGATATGGCCTGCTATATGGTGAACTGGTATTAGTGGTTTACCTGCTACTAGTGCTATTGTTTTAGCGGCTTGTACTCCGATTAATAAACTTCCTATTAATCCTGGACCATAGGTTACTCCAATAGCATCTATCTCTTCTAGAGTCATTTTGGCTTTATTTAATATTTCGTCTAATACTATTGTTATGTTTTCTATATGATTACGACTTGCTATTTCTGGTACTACTCCTCCATAATTTTTATGGATATCTATTTGGCTTAGTACTACTGTTGCTATTTCTTCACTACCATTTTTTATTATACTCATACTTGTTTCATCACAGCTTGATTCTATAGCTAATATATACATATCTTTCATTTACATCACCTGTTTTTCCATTAATATAGCGTCTTCATCTCCATAATAATATTTTCTTATTGCTACTTCTCGAAAATTGAATTTTTTATAGAGATTTATTGCTATTTTATTGCTTACTCTTACTTCTAATGTTATGTTTTCTACTCTATTTTCTATTGCTATTGATACTAAATAGCTCATTAGTTTATTTCCTATACCTTGTCCTCTATGAGATGATTCTACTAATATATTGTCTATTTCCATTCTATCGTATATTATAGAGTATTTTAGGGTTCCTAATATTTTATCTTTTTCTATATAATTTACTTCATAGGCAAAGGGACTTATGTTTTCTAATTTAGTTTCTTTTAACATTTTTTCTCCATTGCTTCTGGTAATTTTAGGTATTCTGGATTTACTGAATGTGGATTTTCACTTGGTAATTTTTTGGTATATTTTATTATTTCTTCTATATGATACTTATTTTTTTCATTTACTTGTAGTGGGTTATATTTTTTAATTAATTCTTCTATTTTAGTACTACTTATAAATTCTTCAGTTATTTTATTATAGTCTTTATCATATAATCCTACATAATAATTATTGTGTTTGGCATCCATTGTTGATAATATATATTCTTTTTTATTACCAATTGCTCTTGCCTTTAATGAACTTATTGATACAATTCTTATTTTTCTTATATAGGCAAATATTTTAGCTATAGTTACTCCTATTCTTATACCTGTAAATGAGCCTGGACCATTTACTACGATTATTTCATCAACATCTTTTGGGGATAAGTTATTATCTTTTAATATATCTTCTATATATTTTGTTACGTATATTGAATGCTCTTTTGGTACATTGCTTTGTATTTGTGACAATAATTTATCATCTTTTAGTAGGGCAATAGATACATCACTTAAAGAAGTATCTATAAATAGGCTTATCATATTATTGCCTCACAAATGTTTACATATTTTTCACCGTGTGGTGATAGTATTATTAATCTTGTGTTTTCTCCTAATATTTTAAATGTTATATCTAATCTTTCTTCTGGAAGTATATCTTTTATTATATTTGCCCATTCTATTATTGTTACTCCACCTTTATCAAAATATTCTTCTATACCGATATTTTCGTTTGAGTCTTCTAAGCGATATACATCCATATGATATAATGGTAATTCTCCTATATATTCTTTTATTATTGTAAAGGTTGGAGAGGTTACATCATCTATTGCCATTGCTTGAGCGAATCCTTTGGAGAATACTGTTTTACCACTTCCTAAATCTCCATTTAAACATATTATCATATTAGGAAATTTCTCTGATTCAATATTTTGTGCCAAGGCTATTGTTTCTTTTTCACTACGTACTGTTATTTTATATTCTTCCATATTTCTATACTTTCCTTTCTTTTTCTACTTTATTATAACAAATATTAAAGATAAAATACAATAGTTTTATATTTTTTTACATTATTATTTATTATTGTATATTTAAATATTGTTTGTTAAAATGACAAAGTTATTTGTTTTTTTATCAAATAACAAGACTTTTTTAGAAGGCTTGATGGGAATAAAGAAATAATCTAGAATTAATCTAGATTATTTTGATTCTTCAAGAGTTACTTCTGTGGTATTTTCTTTTCCACTTCTATTATATGTTATTTTTATTGTGTCAGATGGATTATGTTTATATAATTCATATCTTAATTTAGCTACTGAAGATATCTCTTCGCCTTCAATTTTGGTTATTATATCTCCTTTTTCTAAGCCTGCTTTAGCTGCTGGAGAAGATGATACTACTTCTAGTACTGCGACACCTTCAGTTACATTTTTAGGTAATGTAATGCCTGCTTGCCATAAGTAGTAACTATCTGTTATATCTAACATGCTTACTCCTAAGTAAGGTCTTGACACTGTTTTTCCTGACTCGATAATGCCTGCATAAGATAGGGCGTCTTCTATAGGGATAGCAAAACCCATTCCTTCTACACTGTATTTACTTGTTATAGTGCTTTCTTGAGTTAATTTTAATGAATTAACTCCTATTACCTCACCATTTACGTTACATAATGGTCCACCACTATTACCTGGGTTTAATGCTGCATCTGTTTGCAATACTTTCATATAGTAATCTGATGTTGTACCTGAGAATGATACTGCTACTAAACGGTCTTTACCTGATAGGATTCCTTTGGTTACTGTACCGCTATAGGTATCTCCAAGTGGAGCTCCTACAGCAAATGTTGTATCTCCTAACTTTATATTTTCTGTACTTCCTATAGTAGCCACTTGTTTAATACTTGCTGATGATACTGTTAGTACTGCTATATCTGCATATGTCTCTCCTCCTAGTATTTGCGTATCTGCAGAAGTTCCATCGCTAAATATTACTTTGGCAGAATCACCAGATGATATTACGTGATTATTTGTCATTATATATGCTGTTGAGCCATCTTTTTTATATACAAAGCCTGTACCTGTTGATATAGCTTCACCGTTTTTATATGATTGCACTGTTACTGTGGCATCATATACTTTATCTACTGCTGCGGAGATACTGTTTTCACTAATGGTATAACTGCCACTAGTGCTGCTAGTAGATACAGTTGTTTTATTGTTTAGTTGGTTTATTACTAAGTATGACCATGTTGCTCCTAGAATGAAGGCTAGAAAAACTAGTAATGGTATTATTATTTTATTTGTTTTTTTGTTCATTATTATCACACTCCTATTATATTTATATAATCTTCTGGGAATCCCATTCTATCTAGGACTCTATTTATTTCTATTGTATCAACTCTTCCATCTAATAATTCTATTTCATATTCTATTTCTTTCATCATTAATCTAAAGTTTTTGGTGTTTAATAGGATTTTAAATATTATTATTACAGCGAATAAATCGTTTTTCCCATATATATATTCTCCATCCATTTTTTTGATATTCATTTTTTCATGATATTTTGTATCTGGTATTACTCTTTCTGTTCTATGTTCAAAGACTATATCTTCATGAGCACAAAGGTTACGATAATTTGATAATATTGTTAGAATATCTTGTAATATTTCTGGTGTTGTATCGAATATTTCTGCTATTTCTATTTGATCTTCTTTTTTTAATATGGTATATAATTCACAAACAATACCAAAAGATAATACTTTTACTAATACCCATAGTGGTATATATCCATAATTATTTATATAATGCATTGTAGCATTATGGCTTGTTGCATTTATTCTTATTTGTCTTTTCATTTTATTGATTAAATCATGGACTCTTTTTATTTTATCATGGTCTTGAGTAAAGTTTTTGGGATTTAGATATTCTTTTTCTTTATATCCATATTTCTTGGATAGTTGATATGATATTACTGATTTTAGTTGATTTTCTATTACTAAGACATTTTTGAAGATGATGTTTCTAAAACTTCTATCAAACTCAAATAGTGAGTATACTTCATTAAATGTTGTTCCGGATATGAACTTGTCTTTAGTAGTAGGTCTTGTAAATAGATGTCGATATCCCATAATGAAGAAATAGTTTTCTCTTAGTAGTATTTCTTTTGTTTCTAATTCATCTTCAATTATTAATCCTTTATCTTTTAATATATTTACTTGTTCGTTTATTGTTTTAAATATTTTTTCCATTTGTTAAACACCCATTATTC
>CAVCHK010000111.1:0-9446 GCA_963601985.1 Paludibacteraceae bacterium | reverse complement strand
GTATGGAATTCGAATCCATATATTAAAATAATCGGAAAGGGTTATTTTGAATTATAAAAGTAAACTTTTTAGAAAAAATAATTATTTTGTTTTATATGATTTAAATGACAATATAATTTGTTATTTTGATAGTTTTAATGATTTATCTAGAATATTAAATTATCGTTTATCTGATTTAGTACATGAATACAATCGTAATAAAACAAATAATATTATAGTTATTATTAATAATACTAAATATAAATTAGCAACTTTTTGCTAATTTTTTTTATATTTTGCGGAAGTAAAAAAAATTGATGTTACACTTTTTATAGAAAGGAGAGTGTAACAATGAATAATAAAGAATTCACATTTAAGGGCACAATTGAAAAAGGTGTTTCCCAAAAAGGAAACGAATATGAATATTTAGCTTTAAAAATTACTGATGATTATACAAAAAGAATATTTTTAGAAGAAGCTGAAAAAGTTTTACTTTTGAGTAATTCAAAAACTTCTAATCCATTTGGAAAGTAATAACAACATAGTTAGCTATGTGTTATATAAAAAGAATAAAAAGAAGAAAAGATTAATTTCTTTGGAGGGAGGTATTCGTTGTGATTGCTGAAGTTACTTTAAGTACGGTATTAACTGATATCGGTAGTGTATTTACTAGCATGATTGCCTATGTTGGTAGCATATGTGAAACTATAGTCGGACAACCTTTACTATTAATAGGTTTCTGTATTCCATTTGCTTTCGCTATCGTATCTTTTGTTAAAAGATTATTTTAATTAGAGAGGAGAAAAGAGAATATGAGTAAATTATTTATTAATATTATCATGCTTTTTTCTTCTTTCTTTTTATTTTCTAATGTAAAAGCTTTAACTTTTGAACCAGAGATAGATTTATCTTTGATTAATGAAGATTTTTATCAAATTAAAGAAGCTGCTGAAAAATTTGTAAAAGATGATGTTACTTATTCTGATGATTTTATTATTTATTTTAAAAATGGTTTGTATGTGTCTTTTTTTAAATTAAATAATACTTATATTCCTAATTGTACTGTTACTAGTAGTAATAATTACTTATTATGTCTTATAACTGGTAGTGGTGTTAAATTGGATATGTATCGTTATAATAAGACTAATGAATCATTAATTAAATATTCTACTATTGCTTATAATCAAACTGAAACTACTTATAATTTAATCAATAATAGTACTTTTACTTTTATTCCTTTATATTCTACTTTAGATATTAATTTTAAAAAGTATAATGGTTCTTCTAGTATTATTTATAACTATAATGGTTATAGTTCTACTATAAATGATACTGGAAATGATAAAATTAAGACATTGTATCAAATAAATTATGAATATTATATTTTTCTAGGTAATAAAGATTTAGTTCATCGAGAAGAGAGTAACAAAATTAAAAGTTTTTATGATTTATGTATTGAAAAGATTGGTTATTTAGCTACTGTAATTGTAGGTAATTATATATATTTATCTATATTTGCTATATTTATATTGATATTTATATTTAGTTTAATTAAGAGGAGGTATTTATAATGAAAAATAAGAAAAAAAGATATAGTATATTTTTAACAAAATATTCTGGTTTAGATATTGAAGATGAAAAGGTATTTAAAAGGACTAATAGCAAATTATTTGCCAATTATTATTTCAAAGATCTAATGAGTATATTTATGGATTTTTATAGATCTGAAAGTGTTATTGAATGTACTGTTTATGATCATTATAATCATAAAGCTATTGCAAGATGTACTTATTTTAATAGAATTAGGAGTATAAAATAATGAAAAATTTGAAATATTTATTATTTATAATACCTTTTTTGTTTCTTAATAATGTAAAAGCAGAGACTAAAGAATTTGAATATCTTGTTCGTTCTTCATCATCTGACGTAGTTTTCAATTCATACGTTGATTCTTCTACTATTTTATCTTCTCCTTATACTCAATCTTTTATAAATGAAGGGATAGATTCTATTGTTTCTTATTGGGAAACAAAATTTAAATCTAAATATCCTTATTACTTTATTTCAATTAGTGATTTTTATCCGCTTTTTAATTCTAATTCTTATTATTTTGATTTTGCGATATATTTAAATTGTTTTACTTCTATTCCTAGTAGTTTAGATTCTTTTAAAGCTTTAAGTGATGATGATTTTAACACTATTTACTATACTATTATAAAGTATTATCAAGATGGTTTACCTAAAACTGATGGTTTTTGGTATGGTAATAGTTTTGATAATGAATATATGTTTTATACTAGACCTTCAGATCCTATAGAATTATATTATTTACCTTATTTCTATTATGATTCCAATTATGACCAACCTTTTGGACTTGATGATACTTATGTAGTAAAAAAAGGTGATGAAGTGTTATTTACTTTAAATAAACAAGATATTATACCTACTTATAAAAGTAAATTTATAAATAAAACTGATTTAAATTATACTGAGATAGATTTAAATAATTATCCTTATGTTGCTTTATCTTTAAAAGATTATAGTAAAACAGAAGAATTTAATTCTATGACTTATGTAAAAGGTCAGTATTGTTTAACACCAGTTTATAATTATGGTTTAACAGAAAGAAAAGACATATTATCTGGAACTCAAATACAAAGATGTAGTTTATATTATGATGAGTATACACCGATAAGAACTTATATATTAAAATCAGATTTAGAAAATCATTCCATTTATTATTTAAAAGCTTATGATACATCTAAAGAAAATAAGATTAAAGTTGATACTTCTGTATTTAATATCCATTATATAACAGAGGAAGAAAAGGATAATCCTATTATTACTATTGATGGTAAGAAATATAGTACTATTCCTTATAATGAGCTTACTGATACCGCTACTAAAAGCGAAGATGAAAACTATGTTTCTGGTGGTTCTTGTGCTGTTGGAGATTTTAATTGTACTGCTTCTTTAGTAGGTAGTAATGTATCATGGAGTGATATATTTACAAGCCCATTAGACTTTTTAAAGAAGATATGGAGTTCTATAACTCAAGTATTTGTAATTATTACTTATTTTATAGCATTATTGCCAACTACTTTACAATATTTTTTCTACATAAGTTTCACATTGGCTATAATACTAGGTATTATAAAAATTATTTTATAGAGGAGGTAAAAATATGTATGAAGTTATTCAAAATTTAATAGGACCAGTGCCAGAACCATTTACGTTTATTTATGGTATTTTGACTTTGGTATTTGGTGCTTTACTTTTAGCATTCTTATTTCAGTTATTTTATATTCCGATTAAAATGATAGGAAGATGGTAAAATGCTTGAAGTATTAAAGTTTATATTAGAAAAGACAGTTGAGTTTTTAAAGATGTTGTTTACTATAGATGTAGGTAATAATTTGAATCTTGGTCTTATGATGTGTATTATATTTATATTTTTACCTTTAGTACTTGTAGTTGTAGGCTTTTTAAAGACTGTATTAATTGATGAAATAGATGAAAAATATGATTTAGGTATTGGTTCATTTGGTCGTTATGTTGGAAAGCATGAATATAGAGGAAAACATGAAAAAAGATAGGAGAGTGTTTATATGAGTATATTTATACCTTATAGTCCTAGTGATGTTATTCAGTATTTTACTATTACTTTTAGTTTGAATTTAACTGATTTAACATCTTATCAATCATTAATAATAACATTATTAAGTAATATTTATTTTTATGGTTATTGGTTCTTTATATGTTATTTTGCATTAAAAATATTTAATCGAATATGGGAAAGATTCTTTTAGTAGCTCCCAGCGGCGCTGGAGCTACTAAAATTAAAAGGTGATATAATATGAAAAAAATTTTATTGTTTTCAATATTAACTGGTAGTTTTTCAGGATTATGGGTTATATTGGCTAAGGAGGGTTACATTTAATGAAATTTAAAAATAAGGGTGAAAAAGTATTTTTTGGTATGTTAGAAGCTATTAAAGATTTTTCAGTTTTTATGGATAATTATTTTAGTGATTCAGATAATATTAATTCTTATACTTCTAGTATTTATGATGAATATAAGAAATATTCTGAAAAATTAATTGAGATTATAGAAAGTTGTGATAAAAAATGAGTGGTTTAAGTTTTTTCTTTGGTTTATTATGTTTAATTTCTATAGATATAGCTACAGGATTTATAATATTTATGCTTTATAAATATTTTGATATGAAATATTTTAGTGATTTAGAAATAAATCAATTAAAAGAAGAAAATAAATATTTAAGAGAAGAGAATCAAAAAATAAAAGGTTCTACTGATTTTTGGTGTAAGTAATGGTAACATGTATTAGTGGTATTCCTGGAAGTGGTAAGAATGTAAGGGCTACTTATTTAGCTAAGAAACATTTTAAAAAAGAAAATAGTTTATTAAGAAAATTAATTAGAAAGTTATTACATAAACCTATAGTAGTAAATAATGTGTATACGACTTATCCAGTTTTATTAAAAAAGTATGGTAAGAGATCTAAAAAGAAGAATATATATTCAAATAGAGTTACTTTATTTGATTTAGTTCCAGAAAATAGATTTATAGATAATGCTTTAATTATTATAGATGAAACACAAGCCTTTTATGATTCTGAGGAATATAAGAATTTTCCTAAAGAAATAGCGGTATTTAACCAATTTCATAGACATTTCAATATAAAGGATATATATTATATATCTCAACATCCAAGCCGTATAATGAAAAAATTATGTATATTAGCAAGTGAGTTTGATAAGATAAAAATTTTTATTAATATACCATTTGTAAATATTGGTTTTATGCATATAGTAAGGTATTTTGAAAGGGATGATTACGGAAAGTATAACCATCCTAAGAAAGAGGCTAAAACTTATGATGTAAAAAATAAGTATTGTTTATTTCTATCTGGTAAAGTATTTAAATCGTATCATAGCAAATATTTAAGAGTATTAAATATAGATAAGCCATTATATGATCGTGGGACTTTTGATTCACTAGATTTGACTAATCAAGAAATTAGCTATATATATCGAGATAAGATCTAAAAAGAAGAAACAGATTAAAAGTCAATAGAACATGGAATAAAAGCGAAGCGATTATGCCGTGAAAGTCTATTTACTTTTAATGTTTCGCAATAATTTTGCTTCGCAAAGCAAGAAAAGGTTATCAACATTTTTTTGCTTTGGACGAGCCTTACGGCGGTGAGTAAATAAAAGTTTTTGTTTTACTTTTTTCAAAAAGTAATATAATTGGGAGCAATCTCCCATAGGATGACTACGACACATCCTATGGAGTGCATTGTGCATTAAATGGAAGTGAGGTTAAAAAATGAAAGAATTTTTAAATTGTATTTTGAATATAATAAAGGAGCCATATATAATTTTTGGTATAGTTTCCACATTTATTATATTTTCATTGAAAGATATTAAAATTGATTTAGGAGTTAAAAATGATAAAAAGTGATATTAAAAAAAGGAATTGGACCTTTGTTTTATATAATGATAGTTGTGCTAAAGATTGGGAAGAATATTTAATTAGTACTGGTGTACCTTTTGCTTATGCTTATCATGATAAAGATTTAACAGAAATAGGTGAAAAGAAAAAAGAACATTATCATGTACTTATTTGTTTTGATGGTCCTATAACTTATACAAACGCACTTACTTATGCTGAAAGAGTAGGGGCGGCGAATAATGTTATTCAACCTGCTGGAAGTGTAAGAGGTATAGTAAGATATTTCTGTCATAAAGATAATCCAGATAAATATCAGTATGAAGAAGATATAATACAATGTAGAAATGGTTTCGATCCATCAGATTATTTCGCATTAACTGTAACACAGACAAAAGCATTAAAAAGGAAAGTGACTAATTTTATAAGAGATAATGATATAGATGAATATGCTGTTTTAATAGATTTACTTATGGATTCTGATTTAGGTGATATGTATGACATAGCAACACAAAATACATTTTATTTTACACAGTATATAAAATCAAGAAGAAATATTAAAAAGAAAGAGAGCTGTTATTAGTGTTATTATTTGGTTTGTCTATAGTTTTAATTATTTTCCATTAAAAGAAATATTTTATGTAAAATTAATTGATTGTATGGTATAATATTTTTAACTTGGAGGTTTTAGATTTGGAGAAAGAGAAGTTTGATAAAAAAAAGTATGATTATAATTATAGACTTAATCATTATAAAGAATTTAGATGTTTTTTATCTATAGAAGAAGTTGATTCATTAAATATTTTATTAAAAAAAAAGAATATTACTAAAGTACAATTTTTACGAAATGCAATAGAAGAATTGAAGAAAAAGTAGATTCTTTTTTTTATTTTTCTTGACACTTACGCGTAAGTGTAGTATAATATAATTGCTTTGAAAGGAGGGAAATTATGGAAAATAATATTGATAAGAAAATGATGACTTTTATTAAAATGGAATTAAAAAAGAAAAAGGAAATAGTTATTCTGCATATACCAACAAATGAAGAAGTAGAATATTTAAAAAAATATGGAATTATTGCAGAAATAATTGATATTAAATGTAAAGGTTTATTTTGTGATTATTATACTTCTCAATGTGGTAAATATTACTTGAATTAAGAAAAATAATATGATATCATATTCTTGTAAGGATGTGGTGTTTATGAATTGATGTGGAGGTTTTGTTTATGTCTTTTGTAGACGCTTATGAAGAATTTAAAATATATGCTTCAAAACGGCATAAAAAACAAGGTTTTGTTACTATCGACCAGGATTTTAGTAAACATGTATTACCATATTTTAAAGATAAGAAAATTAATGAATTAACTAAACTCGATGTAATTAATTGGCAGAATGAGATATTATATAATGATTATAGTAATAGTTTTAATTCTAAATTATATTATGTTTTTAATAGCTTTGTTAAATATTGTGTATGTTGTTCTTATTTAAATGAAAATGTTGTTTCATTAGTAGGTTCTTTTAATAGGAAGATTGAAATTAAAAGTCATACTACTTATACCATAAGGCAATTTAGAAAGTTTAGAAAATATATTTCTAATTTTGTTATAAAACAATTTTTTAATTTTATGTATTTTTATGGCACTAGACCAAGTGAAGCTATGGCTTTAAGATTTGTCGATTTAAAGTTTAGGTATGTTTTCGTTAGACATAGTATTGAAAGAAAAGGAAAAAGAACTTTAGATACACCTAAAAATCAATCTTCTATACGTGTTATAAAAATTAGTTTATTAATGGTATTTAGAATATGGTTATTAAAAAAGTATTATATTAAAAAATTTGGTATGTTTAGTAATGATTATTTTATATTTGGTGGACCTAAGCCATTGGCTCCTACTACTATTGATAGATATAAAGAAAAAGCTTATACTGAAGCTAAATTGCCTAGTATAACTCAACATGAATTTAGGCATTCGTATGCTACTAGAAAAATACATAAGAAAATTCCTATTGATGTTGTTTCACGTTCTATGGGACATTCTAAAGTATCTACTACACTTGATATATATTTACATCAAGAAAAAAACACAATAAATGTGTTTTCTAATTAAGAATATTTATTACCATCGACCAAGATTTTAATAATATTCTATATATAAAACATTTTTCAATGTTTTATTTATTAGTGGGACGGAATGTGGGAATCGAACCCACGCATAATGGAACCACAATCCACCGTGTTAACCACTTCACCAATTCCGCCATAAGACAGTATTAATGATATCATATATTTTCATATTTGACAAGTATTTTACTAAAAAAAATTAAAAAGTTTTTTACTAAAAAAAATTAAAAAGTTAATGAAATAATACATATTAAGAATAGTTGATTTTCAAATGGATATATTATTATTGGAAATAAATTCCAAAAATAATAAAATATGAAGTAATATATTGAATAATTAAAAATAATATGTTATAATTAGTTTGAATAAAAACGGTAAAAGTGGCAAAGATTGTCAATGGAGGTTAGAGATGAAAGAAATTAAAAGAGACATTTATTTAAATAAATTAATAAGTAGAAAAGACAATGGTTTAATTAAAATAATTACTGGTATCAGAAGATGTGGCAAATCATATCTACTAGATCCACTATTTAAAAATTATTTACTTAATAGTGGTATAAAAGAGGATCATATCATTAAATTAGAATTGGATAAAGAAGAAAATAAGAAATATCATGACCCTCATGAACTAAATCAATATATTAAATCACAAATAAAAGACAAAAGTATGTATTATATATTATTAGATGAAATACAAATGACTACTGATTTTGAATCGGTATTAAATAGTTTTTTATATGAAAGAAATCTTGATGTTTATGTTACTGGAAGTAATTCAAAGTTTTTATCATCAGATATAATTACTGAGTTTAGAGGTAGAGGAGATGAAATAAAAGTATTTCCACTATCATTTTCTGAATACGTAGAGACATTTAAAGGAGATAAGCAAGACGCATGGAATGAATATGTCTTATATGGTGGATTGCCATTAATACTTTCTAAAAAATCTGATGAAGAAAAATCACAATATTTAAAAGAATTATTTACTCAAACCTATATAAGAGATATTGTTGAACGTAATAACGTTCAAAGAATTGATGTACTTGATTCTATTATTAATATGCTAGCATCATCTGTTGGTTCACTAACTAATCCTAAAAAAATATATGATACATTTGTTAGTAATGGTGAAAAGGAATTATCATCTAATACTGTTAGTTCATATATAAAATATATAGAAGATTCTTTTATTGTAAATAAATCTGATAGATATGATGTTAAGGGTAAAAAATATATTTCTACTCCGCAAAAATATTATTTTTCAGATATTGGACTTCGTAATGCTAGACTAAACTTTAGACAACAAGAAGAAAATCATATAATGGAGAATGTAATATATAATGAGTTAGTTATTAGGGGCTATAATGTTGATGTTGGTGTAGTTGAAGTTAGAGACAAAAATAAATGTAGAAGACAATTAGAAGTTGATTTTGTATGTAATTTAGGAAATAAAAGATATTATATACAATCAGCATTAAATTTAGAAACTAGAGAAAAAACTTTGCAAGAAGAACGACCTCTAATGAATATTAATGATAATTTTAAGAAAATTATTGTAGTAAAAGATAATATTAAACATTGGTTTACTGAAGAGGGAATATTGATTGTTGGAATACAAGAATTTTTATTAAATAATAATAGTTTAGATTTATAGTTTTTTATGAACATAAATTACATTTGTTTATATTAAAAATAAATAGTTTATTACAGCTATAGTATTAAAAGTCTTTTAATTTAATCATTAAAGTTAAAAACAAATGATTAATAATTAATGACTTTTTTTTTAATACATGGTACAATATCAAGTGAGATGGAGGGATAGTATTATGAAAAGTGTATTAATAACTGGTGCTAGTAGTGGTATAG
>CAVCHK010000110.1:0-2158 GCA_963601985.1 Paludibacteraceae bacterium | reverse complement strand
CATTTTAGAAACCACTTTAAAGGTAAGTTTATTAGAAATTTCATACCATTTTTTTAAATTATCAAAATTATAATTAAAATCATCTTTAATTGCTGTTTTAATAATGCTTGAAATAAAAGCGTCCCCAGCGCCATTTGAATCAATTACATTGCCTTTATTAATTAATTCAATGTCATATATATCATCATTAGTTATAAATGTAACGCCAGCTTCTCCTCTTGTAATTGTCATTAAATTTGGTCTTATAATATTATAAAGCTCTTTATCACTACATAAACTAAATTTATTTATAAGATAATTTGATACTCTTTCATTAAAATTTATTATCTCAAATTTATTCGCTATTTTATTTATAACCTCTTCATTAGTTAAACTTTCGAACTCAAAGTATTGTCCTAAATCAATTACTTTTTTATTGTTTGTATTATCAATAATTAATTGATTTTTGTCATTTAAATTATCAAAAACTAAAACATCTTCTTCCTTAATATTAGATAAGATATAACTTGTATCAATTAAACTTTTATCATACCATTTTTTATTATTACAAAATGGACACCTTTTTTTAGACGCAAAAGTTAATTTGTTATCTTTTTCATAATAAGAAATATGAAAACATCTAGTTCTAATATTTTTGATTATTTTAATATTACTTATATCAACATTAATTTTTTCTAAAGAATTAATAGCAATTTTACCCTGTAAATCATCACCACAACATCCAAATACAGAAGTATCTACTTTTATTTTCGCTAAATTAGCAATTATATTATGAGACGTCATACCACCATTAATTCCTATTAATTTATTATTTTTATAATAGTAATCTGTTACTAAATCACCTATACTTACTACTCTCATTTAATTAATCTCCTTTTGTATTC
The DNA here is from genome assembly GCA_963601985.1 of Paludibacteraceae bacterium. Lineage (GTDB taxonomy): Bacteria > Bacillota_I > Bacilli_A > RF39 > UBA660 > CAG-302. The sequence goes on along the minus strand of CAVCHK010000110.1, from coordinate 1,274 downwards.
TCCAACTTCACTTTCATCCCTATAATCATGATTTTTTACTAAACACTCTATAATCTTTTTTCTATTTAAATCAAACACCCCAAAACTATCTGTATAATCTATTTTACCGTCATTATTCTTCCATTCATTATCTTTCCAACTATATGGACTACTAAAACACAATCCATATATATAATTAAAGAATAAATTAAAATCTATTGCAGACGTACCATTTAAAAACATTTGATCTATTCTATTAATTCCTGGATATCTAACAATACAAATATTATCTACACCTATATTACAATCATATAATGAATTAATTGCTAATTGTAATGTTTTACCGGTCAATACATTATCATCTAAAATATCAACTTTTGAATTTTGAAATAGATTAGAATTTAATAATCCACCATAATTATTTATATTAAATTTTCTCAAATCAATAAGTTGCTTATTAGAATATCCAGAAACTTCTTTACTAAATTTTAGAAGTAATGCACTTTCAATTTTATCTTTTTCTATCATTTTTGCAAGTATTGGTAATTCAATTCCACCATAACTTAATCCACATGCATTAACATAATTTTTATTATTGCATTTCTCTCTATACAATGAAACCGCTATATAATTTTCCGCAAAATTATCTATTTCTCTATAAGCTCGATATTCTTTTGAATAATCTTCTTTATCATTAAATTCCTTTTCATTTAAAAATTCATTCATTAATATTATTTGTGACTTATTTATTAGTTCACAAACTAAATCTTTATCAATCAAATAATTATTTTTAAAACACATATTTTTCATTACTTCATCAATTCCAAATAAAACATTATATATATTATTAAGACTTTTGTTATTTTTAGAAGTAATATCCAGTAAAATGCTATTATCCTTATAATCAGAAACTAACTTATGGTTTATAATAACTAATAACATATTTCTACAATTATCTAAAATACCAAGCAAAAGTTTTTTATTAATAATTGAATTTATACTGCCAGTTTCAATAGTGGCATCAAAAGCATCAGCTAAAAACTGCATATAATTATTATACCAATTTAATACATCATTTTTAGAAGTAATATCTTTACCATTTTTACTTATTCTATTTGAAATAAAATAATAGTAAGTAGCTGATCCCCTGAGAAGATAATTATTATCATCTCTTATTAAGTATTTAAAATTTCCATTACCTCTAGCTGTCCAAAAATCTTTCAAAGGATTAGAATCAACTAATTCCCACTCATACATTGGAATAATTATGCTACCACTTTCCTTATCAAATAGAC
>CAVCHK010000109.1:7037-8520 GCA_963601985.1 Paludibacteraceae bacterium | reverse complement strand
TAAATATCTGGTTTTAAATATCTAAATGATAAATCTTCTAATTCACTTTTTATTCGATATGCTCCAATGTAATAAGCAAGTGGTACAAATATATCCATTGTTTCTAATGAATTTTCTTTTTGCTTAAACTCCGTCTTATATTCTAATGTTCTCATATTATGAAGTCTATCTGCTAGTTTAATAATTATTATTCTAACATCACTTGTAATACCAGTAATTATCTTTCTAGTATTAGCTACATTCTGTTCTTGCTTAGTTGAAAAGTTAAGTTTACTTATCTTTGTTACTCCATCTACTAAAGAAGCTATATCAGGATTAAAATCATGTGAAATATCTTCTTTAGTAACATGAGTATCTTCTAAGGTATCATGTAGTAGTCCTGCACATAACGTATCTCGATCGGCGTGCATTTCTGCTAAGATATAGGCAACATTAAGAGGATGAATTATATATGGTTCGCCGCTTTGTCTCCTCTGCCCTGAATGAAGATTGTCGGCATAGTAATATGCTCTTTTAATAATTTCTACTTCATCAGGATTATAGCTTTTAACTAAATTAAGCAAATCTTCAATAGTAAGTTTATTCATTTTATTTCACCTCCATATATAACAAAAGAGCGGCACCCGGCGAACGACTTCAAAATTAGTCATTCACAAAGTACTGCCCTTTAGTTTTAATAATATTTTTGTAGCAGCAGAAAAATATGTCAGCTAAATAATTTCTAACATTATTAAGTATAGAATTAATATTTAACACAACATATTTTGTCATAATGCTCACTCCCTGTTTTTGAATAATTTAGATTAATTCTATAACTTTTTAGAATGCTTGTCAACCCCTTTTTTGACATTTTTTTGCCAAAATACAACAAAAAAATAATGTTAATTAAGTAAAAATTATAAATATTAAGAAAGTACTATTTAATTCTTAATATTATTTTCTTCTAAATATATTTTTATTGCTTCTATGGTATCATTAACAGTATTTTTATTTTTACATATTTCTAAATTACTTTTAAGTTCATCAATTACTTCATCTAGGTGAATATATCTAAATTCGAACAATCCTTCTTTTTCGTTATCTGTAAGATTAATGATATCGATATTTGGTTTTAAATCTGAAATGATACTATAGTAGTTGATAATATATTCGCTGTTTAATCTTTCTTTAGGATAGTCTTTGCAATAATATTTTATTTGAAGAAAGGGATATCTTTCTTTTAAAGGGATTGTTATACCTGTTTCTTCCTTTACTTCTCTTACTATACACTCATCATATGATTCATTATCTTCGATGTGGCCTCCTATTAATTGGTAAGTATTATGGCCATATCCTAGTAGTATTTCATTATTAGAGTTAATTATTAACATCTTTGCTCTTTTAACTGAATTATTTATATCTTTTTCATTTAAATTATCTTCATTATAAAATATCTTCTTCATTATATTCTCCTTTACTCATTTAAAATAAAACTATCATCCAG
>CAVCHK010000109.1:0-7027 GCA_963601985.1 Paludibacteraceae bacterium | reverse complement strand
AATTTATTTTTTCTTAGTAATATCATTTTTTCTTTTTGTTTCATCAAATTCATTAACATAATTATTAAATTCTTTAAATGTCATTTCATCTTTTAAAGCTACTACTTTAGCAGCTAATATAACATCGTTTTTTAATTCAACTAATTTAGGATATTTTAATAATTGACCTAAAAAATATACTATATCATAAATTGATAGTCTTTGATATAAATTGGGATTACTTACTAATTTAGGATAATACTTTTCTATATATGTCATTATGTTTATATAATCACTAAAATTTGTGTATTGTTCTGTTTCTTCGCTTGCAAACTTCCATGGTTTTCTAATCATTCTATATAGAATATCTAACTCAAAATCTCTAGGAGCATACATAGATCTTTCAAAATCTATTAATTTAATTTCCCCTTTATTATAAAATATATTATCAAAATGTAAATCATTATGAATTAAAACAAAATCATTGGAATCTAAATATTTATTAAATTTAGAATAGGCATAATCTAAGAGTTTTCGTTCTTCCTTATTAAAAATATTAAGTTTATTTGCTTGATTATATAATGATATATATTTTTCTTGCATAGTTTTGGTCCAATCGTATTTGTCTCCTATAACACTATGAATTTGTTTCATAGCATCACATAGTTGTCTAATTATATCTTCTCTTTGTTTTTCTTTTAGGGTATGCCATACATTATATAAAGAAACGCCTTCTATCTTTTCAATAATTTCATAGAAATACTCTTCATCTTTTTTGTTTATATTTGAATAATATAACTTTGGAATTAAATTGTTATTTTTATTTGAGTTATAGAAATTAATTTCTTTTTTAAATTCTTCCTCATTATCTTTATCTGTGCATATCTTAACAATATATAAATTATTAATATTATATATTGTATTAGTAAATCCTATATTTATTTTATTTATTTTTGGATTATTACCAAATAAAGATTTATTTTGTGTTACTATTTTATTTATTATTTCATTCACTTTTTAAACTCCTTATTTTAATTTCTTATTATTTTTCTTGTAATATGCCATTTTCTATAAAATAATGTTTACCTACGAAATCTATATCATTATCTTTTACTTTAATAAATGATTCATTAGGTAGTCCTACTACTTTGGTATATTTACTAGCTTCAAATATTTCATCCATATATTCTTTATTATTAATATCAAAATGTGGATATATAGTTAAATTAATAAAACCTAATCCTTGATAATCTACTAATTCATAATTCTTAAAATCATCTTTATATATTACTCTTTCTGTTTGATTCATAGCACCAGCACTAGTACCTATAGTTATACCATTTCTACCATTTAATATATTAAATAAGTCATATTCTATAATAGATTTTATTTCTAAATTTGGACTACCACCCATTAAATAAACTATATCTGTTTTTTCTATATATTTATAAGCATCTTCTTTAGATACTCTATTATCTATTAAATATACTTCTTTAAAATTAATATTTATATTTTTAAATACATTAACAATTTCTTTTACCTGAGTATCATTTCTTTCATATTCGTCAAATAAACTAGCTATAAAAGTAATAGACATATTATTCTTTATATCTTCTTTTATATATTTCTTTTGATTATCATTAAAGCCTTTATCTCTATCTATTCTACTAAACATATAATTAATTTTCATGATTGACTCCTTTAAAGTAGTCTTCTTTAGTAATGGAATGATAGATCATATCGGCTTGCTTTTTAGTAACTTTATTTAATACTCTTTTTCTCATTATACCTTCATATTTCATGCCTGCTTTTTCCATTACTTTTCCACTAGCGGGATTGGCATCTATATGATCGGCATATATTGTTTCTACTTCTACTTCTTCAAAAAAGAATTTTATTACTCTTTTTAATGATTCTGTAGCTAGGCCTTTACCCCACCATTTTCTTCCGTAACAATATCCTATTTCTACAGTATTATTTTTTATATCAATATCTACTGCTCCAATTGTACCAATGGGAGTATTATCTTCTTTTGATACTACTATCCAGCTATAAAAGTTATCTTTTGTATATTCTTCTTCTAGGTATTTAAGATAACTTACGGCATTCTCTTCTTTTTCATAAGCATCCCAGGATAGATACTTAGTTACTTCTTTATCACTAGCCCAATTATTGAACATGTCTTTGGAATCACTAGTGCTTGCTTTTCTTAGTATAAGTCTGTTTGTTTCTAACTTTACTGTTTTTATGTTCTTCATATAAATCACCTTCCTTTTGTTTTGCATTTATTTAATACAATTTATGATATTTTCATTGAGGTAGAAAACAGATCTAATCCACTTGCTTTTAATGAAAGCATATATTCAAAATCATCAATAATTTCGACAGCAGAAGCAATTTTAACTGCCTTACCATCAACTGTATGTCTACTTTGAATATATTTTTCTAATGTAGGAAAGGCATTCTGAATTAATATAGCCTGTTCCCTTCCAGCAATTCTTTTGATCAATATTGTTTTACAAGAACCATACTTTTTTTCTTTTTTTGCGATAATAGTTCTGTACTTATCTACCTTTGTACTCAAAGGTATAAACCATAAAATTTCTTTATCTTTAATTGCTAAATATGATGGTCTAGAATGACCATTTTCATGATTTATCATTAATCCTTTTTTATTAATTTGATCAAAGAATTCATCTTTAATATGATATAAATAACCAGTCTCTTACTTTCATGTAAATCAACTCCTTAGTACTATATTATCATAAATAAAAAGAAAACTCTATCTTTAGATAGAAGTTTTCTTACATTTACAACCGAGATCATTTATTGCTCGCACCACTCGGAAGCGATTAACATTTCACGACTAGGATCATTTATTGCTCGCACCACCTAGAAGCGATTAACATTTATCATTAAGGCATTCTTCCAAATGCAATAGTAATATACTATATTTTATGTAAAAAGTCAATTGTTTATACAGAAAAAACTCCTAATATCATAAAATTATTACACCAACAAAATAAATTTTATCATAGAGACTATATTTATATAGGCTCTATGATACCTAATGAAGACTTAAGATTAACTTAAGGCTTCATAGGCAATTATGAATTTAAAGATTCAGTCTCATAAAGATTTCTATATATCTTACAACTATTTAATAATTCTTTATGATTACCAGTAGCTATTACTTTACCATTATCTACAACATGAATAATATCAGCATCCATAATCGTAGATAATCTATGAGCCACTATTACAATAGTATGATCATTAACTAAATTATCAATAGTTTTCTTAATATAATCTTGAGAATTATTATCTAAAGCCGATGTAGCTTCATCAAATAAAATTACTTCACTACCTTTAGATAAAGTTCTAGCAATAGATAGCCTTTGTTTTTGACCTCCAGATAAGTTAATACCAGACTCTCCTAATACTGTATCATACCCTTTAGGTAAAGACATAATATAATCATCTAAGTAGGCCATCTTAGAATATTCCCTTATCTTTTTAAGAGATATATTCTTATTAATTAATTTAAAATTTTCTTTAATAGTTCTATTAAAAACAAAAGGTTCTTGTCTAATTATTGATATATGTTTCCTTAATTCTTCTTCACTTAAATCTTTAATATTAATACCATCTAATAATATTTCCCCACTAGTAGTATCAAAGATTCTAGTAATTAAATTAAATAAAGTACTCTTGCCCTGACCAGATGCTCCTACTACGGCAATCTTCTTATTAGGTTCAATCTTTAAACTAAAATTATTTAATATATTACCTTCATCAGGATAATTAAAATTAACATCTTTAAATTCAATTACCCCTTTAACATTATTTAACTTCTTATTACCAAACTCTTCATCTTTATATAATCTATTCTCTAATATATCATTTACTCTCGATATTGATACACTTACCTTCTGATATGTCTGTGTCAAATCATTAATATTTTCTATTAACCAAGTAAATCTATATACATAATATGTCATAGCAATAAAGAATGTTAAATTAATCATCTTATAATATAATAATACTACACAAGTAGCAAATACTCCACATTCTAATATAGACTTTAATAATCTAGTCTTTATATTAAAACTCTTCTGAATATCTATTTCTTTACTTGATTTATTATATATATCTTTAATAATACTAGTCATATCACTAATTAAATTATTTTTAATACCTAATGTTTTTATTTCTCTTATACCTCTAATAGATTCTGTAGTTAAAGAAGTAAATGTATCTTGCTCTTTTCTTCTTTCTTTATGTATATCTTTAAGTAATGGATTATATTTCTTTAATATTAAGGATAATATCGATACAATAAATATTATTTCTAATCCTATTATCCAAGAATTTATAAATATATAAATTATAACTATTAGTGATGCTATAAGTAATGATATCATGTTTAATAATCTACCAAAAGCAAAACTCAAAGTATCAGCATCACTTGTTATTCTATTTATTATTTCTCCTGATGACATTTTTTCGTAAGCAACTGAGGGTAAACATAATGCTTTCTTATAGGTATAAAATCCTAGTTTTCTAGTTAACTTACTCTCTTCTTTATATAATATTGAATTAGCATAATGCAATATTACTCCATCCATTGTTATTTCTAATATAAAATATATTCCTAAAAATATTAAAGCATTCTTTATATCAAGTATGGTAATTGACTCTACTACTCTACCATTTAGGTAACCTGTAAATACTTGACATAGTCCGGATATAAATATTATTATACTAGCAAATATAAGTTTCTTTAAATCTTCTTTAACTAACTTAAGTAGAGGTCTAAATTCTTTCAAACTCTTCATCTTTACACCTCCAAATAAAAGAACTACTTATTTATAAAGTAGTTCCAAGTTATTATAATTAATTATTTTTACTTATTACAAAGTATGTGAAAAACATAAAAGAATCCCACTTTTCTTTAAAACTACTCTATCACTATTAAAAATATTTAAACTTAAAGTTCTCATCTTCATGATTTTCACTCCTCTCTCTTTAAATTCAACCTAACTATACCATATTATTTTATGTATATCAACCTTTTTTTGTTACATTTGTTTTTTTTATATGCCACTTCAACCTGTAGTCTTTCGTGGTATCTCGTAAGCCTACTTTAGTCTTCCTCATAACATTTTTTAGTTTATTTAATAATTCTTTAAGGTGACAAAATGGCACCTTAAAATATTTAAAGCAGACCTATTCAGATCTGCCTATTCTATTTTGTTTTAATTCTTTTATATAGTTAATTCTTAAATCTATTTCTTTAATAATTTTATTTATTCTATCTTCAGTTATTAGTTTATTACTAGAAAGTATTTTTCTTACTTCAGTAGTGAACCCATCTAGTTTACTTATATCTAACCAGTCAATATTTTTAATTAAATTAACTTGCCTTTTTTCATATTCTTCAAATGGCTTAGTTAGAAAGAATTCTCCCACATACATATCATTTTCATCATACCATAAACTACACCCATTGTCGTATATAGGAGCAGCCCTCTCAAATACTAAAGTATCAGTATTTCTAACAACCCCAAAATTATTAGAATGTCTATCTTTATTTGCTAAAATATAATCACAAACAAGCATCTTATCTACTAGTAAATTAGCATTAGGTACCTTTAATTCTTCTAAGCATCTTATATAGTGATCATATTTATCCTCTGTTTTTCTCATTTCAAAAAATTCATTTATTTTCCATGCCGGAACTAGTTCTGTCTCTTTTGTAATGAAGTCTTTGCAAACAGATACTGCTCTATCTCCATCATAGATAATATCATACTTTACATATTCATCATCATTTAATATTCTTTCATATAATTTAGTGGCTATTAATTCATTAAATGGTTCCTGATTTATCATTTTGCCTCCAGCCTTTATTAAACATCTATCACCATTTATAATTTTCCATCTTTTCTCGTAATTACCATTACTAGTCATATCAGGAGTATTTAAATCCAACTTAACCGAAGTACTATCACCAGTAAATAATACTTTACCAATGTCCTCTGAAAAATCATTATCAAAAAAATTAATATCTTCCCATAAAACACTATCATTTACTTCTTTTACCCAATACTGATCTGACAAAGATAAACAGTAGGCTTTTGTGTCTAATAAATCAAAACTATCTTTATCATATATATTATTTTTTTCTAATATTTCTTTTAATCCTTTTCTAGAAGCAGGTATTTGTCTATTTTTCCACCACTTATTAAAATCACTTTTAAGATTATTATCATTTTTAAGTAAACCAAAAGGAGCATATATTTCATTATCTGGATATCTTCTGTCAAAATTAACCACTATATGTTCATCAATATCATATTCAAAATCAAATATCTTTTTATTCTTATTCATCAAAGTAAATTTACTCATTCATATCACCTGTTTCTTTAGTTATATCTATCAATATTATACCAATTTTATATCAAAATGTCATTAGTTTTTAAGAAAATGTTGTTATTTTATTAAGAGATAATACTGCTTGTTAAAGTTGAGATGCAAAAATTACACCTCAAAACTTTATATCAAAATATTATTAATTATTAGTTATTTCATTTAGAAATAACAGCACACATACACTTATCAAAATTAGGTATATCACTACTGATATAACATTTAATTATCTTAAAATTATTTCTTATAATTTCCTCTTTAAAAGTAGCAAAATCTACTATATTACAAGAAGTACTAGTTACCATTATTTCTTTATTAGTATTTATATTTTTTCTTACTACTTTCTTAAAAGCATCATCAATATTAGACTTATAAGTACTAGTACCATCACCCATGGATATAACTAAAGCAATACCATTGTCATTTAAGTATTCATATATAAACTTATAGAATAAATTACGATGTTCTTCTTTTAAAAACATATGAATAACCGCTACTGAATAAATAAAATCATATTTATTATTTAATTTATCTTTCATTATATCTAAAGATTTAAAATTATTTACATATTTATTATTAGTCAGTTCATTACATTTAGCAATTACTGTTTTAGAGT
>CAVCHK010000108.1:0-33624 GCA_963601985.1 Paludibacteraceae bacterium | reverse complement strand
AGATTTGTCTAATTATAGAAATCATAAAATAAATATACCAGAAAATTTACTTTTGGAAGATAAAAACGTTGATTTTGAATCAGAATATAATATTATTGTTGATAATATAAAACAAAAAAATAAAATAAGAGTATGGACTGGTAGGAATGATATTTACTCATATTTGATAATGTTGTATATTTGTAGTATTGTAAAAGATTATAATTATGAATTATATGTTCTATATTGTGATGATTATAATAATGATTATCCATCTCCTAGTGTAATGAAAGAAGAAGAGTTAAAAGTATTATCTAGACTAGAACATAAATTAACAAATGAAGAAATAAATAATAATGTAAATATTTGGAACAATTTAGTTAGTGATAATTCTGATTTAAGAGTAATTGATTCTGGAAATGTGAAATCAGTTTCAATGAATTTTTATAATAATTTTATTATAGATACTTTAAAGCCAATGGGTAAAGTTAAGATGTGTCAATTGATTGGAAAATTGATGCAGAATGTATATATGCATGATACAATGTATGTTTATTTAATTGACAGGTTGATAAGTATTAATAAAATAAAAATGACATTGTATAATGGTAGCAGATATTTTGAAAGTTTAATAGAAGTTATTGAATGAGAATGTTTATTTTATGAGTAGAGATTGGTAATTGTATAATATAATATCAATGTAAAATAGGAATTTAAGAGGTGATAATGTTTATGAGAAAGATTAAAAAGTTATTTGGTGGTATTGATTTGACCTTTGGTAGATTAATTGTATTTGCTATTTGTAGTGGTGTATATACTTCTATTATGGCTCTTATTCCAGCTTTTAGGGATACTTCGTTTCATGATATTGTTGTAACGTTTGAGGTATGGATTTTATTTGGTATAATTATTATTATGAATAGTAAATCTGCTAAGGATTCTGCTATTAAGTGTTTTGTATTCTTTTTAATTAGTCAACCTCTTGTATATTTGATACAGGTTCCTTTTAGTAGTTTGGGATTTGGGATATTTGTTTATTATAAATATTGGTTTATTTTTACTATTCTTACTATTTTTATGGGATATATTGGGTATTATATGAAAAGGGATAAGTGTTATAGTGTATTGATACTTGTATGTATGTTATTATTTTTGGGGTATGGTTCTTATTATACTTATTTGAAAGAGTTGTTATTTGGTTTTCCGTATCATTTATTGACTGTTTTGTTTTGTTTGATAACTTTAGTTTTATATCCTTTGTGTATATTTAATAATAAGAGGAATAGGGTTATTTCTTTGATTATTAGTTTATTAATTATTATTGTTTTTACTATTATGAGTTTTAGTGATAAGAAGGTATATAATGCTACTCTTTTAGCTAATGGTTCTTATGATATTATATTTGATGATAATTCTATTGTATATTTGGATAATGATATAGGGGATGTATATATTAGGTATGAAGAGGGGTTTATGGATTATGTAATAGAGGGGAATTTTAGAAGAGAGGGTAAGGCTAATTTGGTTTTAATAGATAAGAATGGTGAAGAAATAGTATTTGAGGTTAATGTTGGGAATAATACTTTTGATATAAAGAGGAAGTGATGATATGAATCAGGAGAAAATTGGTAATCTTATAAAAGAGATTAGGAAGAAGAATAATTTAACACAGGCGGAGTTTGCAGAGAGGTATGGTGTTACTTATCAGGCTGTTAGTAAATGGGAGAATGGTAAGAATATACCAGATATTATGTTACTTAAACAGATTAGTGAGGATTTTGATACTCCTATTGAGGATTTACTTGAGGGGAAGAGTGCTTTTACTAATAAGAGGAAAAGATATTATAAATTTATATTTGGTATTTTATTTATTATAATTATTTTAGTTCTTTCTATTGTTTATTTTAATAGGGAAGATAATTTTGAGTTTAAGACTATTAGTGCTAATTGTAATAATTTTGTTATTAGTGGGAGTTTAGCTTATAATAATAATAAGTCTACAATATATATATCTAATATTAATTATTGTGGTGGTGAGGATAATACTTTATATAAAAGTATTAAGTGTTCTTTATATGAGAGTAGTGGTAATATTGAGACTAGGTTAGATGAATATTCTTATTTGGGTGATGGTATTTTATTAGAGGAGTTTTTTAAAAGTGTTAGTTTTCATATTGATAATTATAAAAGAAATTGTAAGGAATATAATGAGAATAGTTTATATCTTTTGATTGATGCTTGTGATAGTGATGATAATATTAATTCTTATAGGGTTCCTTTATCGCTTATGGATAATTGTACTGCTCAACCTTAGGTTGAGTTTTTTCAACTTATATTTTATATATTTATTTTTATATTTGTTTTATAATAGTATTGAGGTGAAGAGGTATGAAGAAGAAAGTATTGATAATAGTTTGTGCTATTTTAGTTATTTTAGGGGGTATTTGCTTATATATTGTTATTAATAATAATGATAATAAAAATGGTGATAATGTTAAGTTTGCTAAGGAATATACAGAAGTAGATGAAGATAATGTTTTTGTATATAAGGATATTAATGAGATTATTAATATTTTGAAATATGGTACTGGGGTTGTTTATTTGGGATTTCCTGAATGTCCTTGGTGTCAGGCTTATGTTAAGTATTTGAATGATACTGCTAAAGAAGTGGGTATAGAGAAGATTTATTATTTTAATATTTTTGAAGATAGAAAGAATAATACGGAAGAGTATCAGGAAATTGTAAGTATTCTTTCTTTAAATTTACTTAGAGATGATGAGGGTAATTTGAGGGTTTTTGTACCTAATGTTAGTTTTGTTGTTAAGGGTGAGATAATTGGTAATGATAATGAGACTTCTTTAGATACTAAGGGATTTGATGAGCCTAGTGATTATTGGACTATAGAAGAAGTGAGTGAACTTAAAAATAATTTAAATGGTTATATGGAAGATGTTTATAAGGAATTACATTCGTGCAGTGATTGTAATGAATAGGTGGTTTTATGTTTAAGATGTATTTGAGTTATGTATTTAGGGGTATATTTGCTGGTATTATGATTGGTATTGGAGGAGTTGTATTTTTATCTTTAGATAATAAGGTAATTGGTGCTTCTTTCTTCTCTATTGGTTTATTAGTGGTATGTATGTTTAATATGTATTTGTATACTGGTAAGATTGGTTATGTTATATCTAATAAGTTATTTTATGTTGTGCTTCTTTTGTTTACTTTGATTGGTAATTTTATTGGTACTTATTTGGTGGCTTTAGGTTGTTTAAATAGTAGAATATCTAATATTAGTGAGAGGGCTAGAGTACTTAGTGATATTAAGCTTAATGATAGTGTTATCAGTATTTTGATTTTATCTATTTTTTGTGGTATTTTGATGTATATTGCAGTTAATAGTTATAAGGCTAGTAAGGATGTGCTTGGAAGATATATTCCTATATTTATGGGAGTTATTGTATTTATTTTATGTGGTTTTGAGCATTGTGTTGCTAATATGTTTTATTTTAGTGTAGCTAGAGTTTGGTCGTTTAAAACTATTGTTTATACTTTTGTTATGGTAATTGGTAATTCTGTTGGTTCTATTCTTATTGCTAGTTATGATAAATATATTAAAGAAAAATAAAAATATCTGAAATATGATATTTTTTTTTACAATTTTTTTTATTTATTGGTGTTTATATATTATGGAGGGATTATTATGTATTTGAAAGAGTTACCTGATTGTGAAAAACCTAGAGAGAGGTTTTTGAAGTATGGAAGGGATAATATATCTGATAGTGAGCTTGTGGAGATTATTCTTAAGTCTGGTAATAGAAAGTGTGGTGTTAAAGAAATTGCTCATAATATATTATCTTCAGTTAATAATATTAATGAGTTTAGGGATATGGAAGTTAATACTTTAGCTAATATCAATGGTATGAGTATGATTAAGGCTATTGAGCTTCTAGCGGCGATTGAACTTGGTAGAAGGGTTTATGTTAATGATAATTATGAGGATATGGTGTATTTTACTGATCCTAAGTTTATTATTAGTTATTTTCATAATTTATATGTTGGTGTTAAACAGGAGATTTTTTATGTGGTTTATTTGGATAATCAAAAGAAATATATTGATAAGAAGTTATTATTTAAGGGTACTGTTAATTTTTCTTTAGTTCATCCTAGAGAGGTATTTAAGGGAGCTTATTTGCTTTCGGCTTCATATATTATTTGTATTCATAATCATCCTTCTGGAAATGCTAGTCCTAGTAAGAATGATATTATGCTTACTAAAAGGCTTAAGGATATTGGGGAAATACATGGTATTGGGCTTTTGGATCATATTATTATTGGTAATGGTAATTATTATAGTTTTTATGAGGATAATAATTTGTAAATGTTGTTAGTTTTATCTTTTATTTTAGTTAAAAATATTATATAATATGTATTGATAAGGAGTAGTGATATTATGCTTGGTAGAAAGAAGAGAATGCCTTCTAGAAAGACTGTTTTGTTTGTAGTGATTATTCTTGTTATTCTTCTTCTTGTTATTTTTTCTTTTACTTTGAAAAGTGATAGGAAATTTAATCCTATTGAGTCTTTTTTAAGGGATACTTTGTCTTATGCTGAGAAGATTGTTACTTATCCTTTTACTTATCTTAGTGGTAAAATAGATGAATATAATAAGCTTAAAGATGTTAATTTGGATAATGATATTTTAGAGACTTCTTTGGATAGAATAGAGGCTATTGAGACTGAGAATGTTGAGCTTAGAAGACAGCTTGATGCTTTGAAGGAAGAGGTTAATATTGATTATACTCTTACTGATTATGAGTATTTGAATGCTACTGTTACTAGTAGGAATGTTGGTTATTGGTATAATACTATTACTATTGATAAGGGAAGTTATAATGGAATTATGAAAGATATGGTTGTTATTAATGCTAAGGGGCTTATTGGTAGGGTAATTAAGTGTAGTACTTTTACTTCTGATGTTAGGCTTATTACTACTAGTGAAACTAATAATAAGATATCTGTTATTATTAGTAGTGGTGATAATAGTTTGTATGGTCTTATTAATAATTTTGATTATAGTAAGAATTTACTTGAGGTTGAAGGGATTAGTAATACTTCTGATGTTAATATAGGGGATTTGGTTTATACTTCTGGACTTGGTGGGGTTTTTCCTTCTGGTATATTGATTGGTAGTGTTAGTGAGATTACTACTGATTCTTATGATTTGGCTAAGATTATTATGGTTAAGCCTTCAGCGGATTTTTCGGATATTAATTATGTTAGTGTTCTGAAAAGAAAGGAGCATGAATAGTGTTACTTTTATTTATTTATGTTTTGTTTTCTTTTTTTATTGAGGGTTTTATGTCGAATATTTTTGCTAGTACTCTTACAGATATTAGTTATTTTACAACGATATATACTATTATTAGTATTGCTGTTGTTTATTCTTATTTTTATAATAAGAAGAAGTATTTTATATTGGTATTTATATTTGGTTTTTTATTTGATGTTTTATATACTTCTACTTTTTTAGTTAATATTTGTATATTTTTGGTTATTGGTTTTGTTATTTATGTTCTTAATAATATTCTTAGTGATAATGTTTTTATTATTAATATTATTAGTATGATTAGTATTATTTTATATCATATTTTGTCTTTTGTTATTCTTAGTATTACTAATTATGCTAATTATAGTTTTTTACTTCTTTTTAATATTATTATTCATAGTATTGTTATGACTATTATATATACTAGTATTAGTTATTTTATAGTTAGGTTTTTATTTGATAGATTTGATTTGAAAGAAGTTAAATAAAAAAATTTCTTACAAGAAGAAATTTGGGGTGTTTTGGTTTATACTACTTACATTATTTATGGTGTCAGTAGTATTTTCTTTTTCATCTTTTGGTTTATTTATTTTTTCATCAGTGATATCGTTGAAGGCTTTGGCTACGTTTATCATTGATTTCATATTGGTCATCATTGGTTTTACTTCTTTTACGATTGGTATTGCTTCTTTTACGACTCCTAGAGTCTTGGATACGTTATTTAGTATAGTTGGGAAGTTTAATCCTTTTATTCCTCCTAGTAAATTAGTTTTTCCTGCTTGTGATAATCCACCTAATGTCATTTTGTTCATTATTGGCATTTGCATATATGGGATGCTTGGCATCATAAATGATGCTGTTGGATTGTATGGATACATATTTTTACTCCTCTCTTATAATAATATATGTTATTTGTATTTGGTTTGTTAAGTTTATTTTGTTTTTTTTTAAAAAAGGGTTAAAAAAATTTTGATTGTATGCTATAATTGGATGTAGAATAGGTGATATGGATGAACCAAAATGTAAATAGTAATGGTAATTATGCTTTTAGTTCTAATCAGACTCTTAATGCTAATCAGGCTATGGCTAAGTCTAAGTCTAGGTATAAGTATACTTGCTATGATAAGAATGGTAAGCAGGTTAAGGGTTATTTTGATGCTTTTAGGAGGATGGATGTTGAGTCTTTTCTTGTTGCTCAAGGGTATAAAATTGTTGATATTAAGGTTAAGAATATAAGTAAGGCTACTAATTTTTTTACGTTTAGTAATGAGATTAAGTATAAGGATTTGGTTTTCTTTTTAACACAATTATCTACTTATATTAAGAGTGGTATTCCGCTTACTGATTCTCTTGTTATGATAGAGAATCAAACTAAGGATACTAGGAAGAAGAATCTGTATAAAAGGGTTATTTATGAACTTAATACTGGAGCTAATTTTAGTGAGGCTTTAGCTAGACAGGGGAATGTTTTTCCTAAACTTCTTATTAATATGCTTAAGACTTCAGAACTTACTGGTAATTTAACTGAATCTTTGGATGATATGGCTTCATATTATAAAACTGTTGATAGTAATAGGAAACAGGTTATTTCTGCTCTTACTTATCCTAGTGTTGTTCTTGTTATTTCTATAGCGGTTCTTACTTTTTTACTTATTTATATTATTCCTCAGTTTCAGGGGATATTTGATCAACTTGGTTCGGAACTTCCTCCAATTACGCTTTTTTTGATTAATATGAGTAATTTTATGCAGAATAATATTATTAAGATTGTTTTGGCTGTTTTTTCTGGTATTATAATTGTTATAATGCTTTATAAAAATGTTAAGAAGTTTAGGTATTATGTTCAGTGGATAGCTATGCATATTCCTGTTATACGTGATGTGCTTATTGATAATGAGGTTGTTATGTTTACTAAGACTTTTTCTTCTTTGATTAGGCATGATGTATTTATTACTGATAGTATAGAGATGCTTGGTAAGATTACTAATAATGAGATATTTAAGGATATTATTAAAGAGGCTGTTACTAATTTAAGTGTAGGTGCTGGTCTTTCAAAGGCTTTTGAGAATAAATGGGCTTTTCCTAGGATTGCTTATGAGATGCTTGTTACTGGTGAGAAGACTGGTAGGCTTGGAACTATGATGGAGAATGTTGCTAATTATTATGAGGAAGAGCAAAAGAATTTGATACAAAGACTTAAAAGTTTGATTGAACCTGTTATGATTGTTGTGCTTGCTTTTATTGTTGGCGTTATTCTTTTGGCTATATTTGTTCCTATGTTTAGTATATATAGTGATGTTTTGTAGGTGATTATATGGTTGTATATATTTATATAATGGTATTTGTTTTTGGTAGTATTATGGGGAGTTTTCTTAATGTTTTGGCTATGAGACTATCTAATAATGAATCTATTTTGTGGCCTAGTAGTCATTGTAATAATTGTAATCATAGGCTTAGATGGTATGAACTTATTCCTATTGTTTCTTATATAATACAAAGGGGTAAGAGTAGATGTTGTCATACTAATATTCCTATTAGTTATTTGGTAATAGAAGTTGTTACTGGTATTTTATATATGGTATCTTATCATTCTTTTGGGTTTAGTTATGCTTTTGTTATTAGTTTGATATTTATATCTAGTCTTATTGTTATTATTGTAAGTGATATTGAGTATATGATTATATTAGATGAAATTATTGCTATTAGTTCTATTTTGATTATTATATTGGAACTTATATTTTATGGTCTTGATTATACTGCTTATAAGATAATAGCGGGTATATTTGCTTTTATTACTATGTATGTTATAAAATTAATAGGGGATAGATTGTTTAAAAGAGAGAGTATGGGTGGAGGAGATATTAAGCTTATGTTTCTATTTGGTATAGTACTTGGATATCCTTTGTCTATTTGTGATATATTTTTGGCTACTTTTATTGCTTTTCCTGTGGCGATATTTATCCTTTTTAGTAGAAGAGATAATTTAATACCTTTTGGGCCTTTTTTAGCTATGGGGGCTATTCTTATTCATATTTCTAAAGTTGATATTAATGGTATTATTAATTTTTTAGTTAAATAATATTTTATACTCTGGTATTATTATACTGGGGTATTTTTTTGTAAATTAGGTGTTTATTTGTTGAAATATAAGGGAAAATAATTTATAATTAGTATGGTGGTTTGATATGAAAGATGTTATTAAGAATATATATGATTATTCTTTAGAAGATATAATGGGGGATAGTTTTGGTAGATATGCTAAGTATATTATTCAAGATAGGGCTATTCCTGATGTTAGGGATGGTTTAAAGCCTGTACAGAGAAGAATACTTTATTCTATGTATAAAGAACATAATACTTATGATAAGCCTACGAAAAAAAGTGCTAATGCTGTTGGTCTTGTTATGGCTAATTATCATCCTCATGGTGATAGTTCTATATATGAGGCTATTGTTAGAATGAGTCAATGGTGGAAGAATGAGGCTCCTTTAGTTGAAATGCAAGGTAATAATGGTTCTATTGATGGTGATAGTGCTGCGGCGAGTCGTTATACTGAGGCTAGATTATCTAAAATAGCGGGAGAACTTCTTAGGGATATTGATAAGAGTGGTATTGTTCCTATGGCCCCTAATTACGATGATAGGTTACTTGAGCCTACTGTTTTGCCTAGTAGATTTCCTAATTTACTTGTTAATGGTAGTACTGGTATTAGTGCTGGATATGCTACTAATATGCCCCCTCATAATTTGAGTGAAGTTATTGATGCAACAATATTTAGAATTGATAATCCTAATAGTAGACTTGATACTGTTATGAATTATATTAAAGGGCCTGATTTTCCTACTGGTGGTATATTACTTGGTAGTGATGGTATTAGGGAAGCTTATGAGAGTGGTAGGGGTAAAGTGTTTATAAGGGCTAAGGCTAAGATAGAAAAGAATAAGATTATTATTAGTGAGATTCCTTTTGAGGTTAATAAACAGATTTTGGTTAGAAAGATTGATGAGATTAGGTTAGATAAAAAGATTGATGGTATTGTTGAGGTTAGGGATGAATCTGATAAAGATGGTCTTCAGATTGCTATTGATTTGAAGAAGGATACCCTAGGAGAGAATGTTCTTAATTATTTATATAAGAATACTGAACTTCAGGTATCTTATAATTTTAATAATGTTGTTATTGTTAATCGCAGACCTATGCAACTTGGACTTTTGGGTATTCTTGATGCTTATATTGCTCATCAAAGGGAGATTGTTTATAAAGGGACTGAATTTGATTTGAAGAGTGCTAGAAATAGTTTTCATATAATGGAAGGTCTTGTTAAGGCTCTTTCAATATTAGATGAAGTTATTGCTACTATTAGGAGGAGTAAGAATAAGGCTGATGCTATTGTTAATTTAGTAGATGAATATTCTTTTACTCAGGTTCAAGCAGAGGCTATTGTTAATTTGCAGTTATATAGGCTTACTAATACTGATGTTGTATTATTAGAAGAAGAGATGAAGAAACTTAGGGAAATGATTGAACTTTATGAAGAGATTTTATCTAATAGTGATAAACTTAATAGTGTTATTAAAGATGATCTTAGAAAGATTAAGAAGGAATATGGAATTCCTAGAAGAACAGAGATTAGGGATGAGGCTGCTGATATTAAGATTGATACTACTGTAATGATTCCTAAAGAGAGTGTAATTGTTGTTATATCTAATGAGGGGTATATTAAGAGGGTTTCTATGCGTAGTTATAGTTCTGCTAATGGGGAAGAGACTGGTCTTAAAGAAAATGATTATGTTAGGAATTTGTTTAATATTTCTACTACTGATGTAATACTTTTGTTTACTAATATGGGTAATTATTTATATGTTCCTGTATATGATATTTTTGATGGTAAGTGGAAGGAACTTGGTAAACATATTAGTAATATTATTCCTTTAAGTGATGGAGAGAAGATAATTGATGCTATTGGGGTATATGATTTTGATAGTGATAAGTATATTACTACATTTACTAAGATGGGTATGGTTAAGAGGACTAAGCTTATTGATTATAAGGTTCTTAGATATAATAAACCTATTAAGGCTATTAATTTGAAAGATGATGATAGGGTTGTTGATGTTACTATTAGTGATTTATCTAATGTATTTATATCTACTTCACTTGGATATGGGCTTTGGTATGATACTAGTGAGATTCCTATTCTTGGTGTTAAAGCTGCGGGAGTTAAGGCTATTAATTTAAAAGATGATTTTGTTACTAGTGGTACTTTATTTGATGCTAAAGAGGAGTTTATTACTATTCTTACGGATAAGGGTACTGGTAAGAGAGTTAAACTTTTGGAATTTGAGAAAACTTCTAGAGCTAAGAGGGGAATTCTTCTTATGAAAGTTATTAAGAGTAATCCTAGTAAGATTATTAAGACTTATATTACTAATTCTAAAGATATGATTGGTATTGTATCTGATAATTATACAAAGATTTTAAAACTTACTGAGATTCCTATAATGGATAGATATAGTAATGGTTCTTATGTTATTAAAGATAGGATTATTGATTCTTATAGGGTATGTAATATGATTAGTAAAGATGATATGGAAAAGAGAGAAGAGGATATTAAGTTTGAAAAGAGGGATGTTTCTTTAAAAGAAATTGATGATATGTTATCTAGTGTTGATGATGTACTAGATGATACTAAATAGCAATACTAATGTTGTTTAATAGAAAATTTGATTATTCAAATTTTCTATTATATGACTTTTATTTGGTTTTTAAGGGGGGTATGTATGCAAGTAAAAGAGAAGATTAATTGGTGGGATAAACCGCAGAAAATTAAAAATTGGCCAAATGACGTAGATTATGTTATGTTTATCGATGAAAATGGTAATTCTGGTGCAATTAATAATATATTTAAAAAGAAGCTTAATGGAGAAGTAATAACAGATGATGAGAAGTATTTTACAATTACTGGATGTATATTTTCAAAAAATGATTATTCAATCATGAGAAATAATATTACGGAATTAAAAGAAAAATATTGGAATAATGGTTATTATTATGATACTAAACATAGGGATAATAGATATGTATGTTTGCACTCTAGAGAAATTAGAATGCATACTGGACCTTTTAATGAAAAACTTATTAATTATGAATCTTTTGTTAATGAACTTAGTAATGTTTTATCTTTAGTTAATTGTAAAATTATATCTGTTTCTATAAATCTTGAGGATTATATTATTAGAGAAGAGAAAGTTTCTGTTTATGAAAAGGCTTTTGACTTGTTGTTAGAAAGATGTATATATGCTACTAATAATAAAAAAAGAGGAATTATTATGCTTGAGTCGAGGGGTAAAAAGGATGACAAACAGTTACTTGGTCACATTGATACGATTATACGTAATAAAGGTACAATGGGAATAAAAAGTAATGAACTAGTGAAAAAAATAATTGGAGTTTATTTTAATCCTAAATGGTATGGTGGTCATTCTTCTACTTTTTCTGGATTAGAGATAGCGGATTTGTTTTCGTATCCAATTCATCAATATGTAAAATATAAAAAAGAGAACATTTCTTTTAATATTATAAAAAATAAAATTGATTGTTATCCGGATTTTAAAAATAAAGGAATTAAAATTTTTCCATAAGAAAAGGACGACATACGTCATCCCTTGCCGTCCGCAATACTGCGAACCCCTGAAGCATTTGCTTCTATAACAATGTTATCATAAAATATGATATTTGTCAAATTAGTTCGTGATGTTGGTAAAGTGCATAACATTAGTATGTTGATATATATAATTTAATGGAGGTATTTATATGTTATATGTAAGTGATATTATTTCTCGTTTTAATGGTAAGCTTCTTTGTGGAGATGAGAATATGGTACTTGATAATTTTTGTAAGGATACGAGAATTATTAAAAGTGGTGATATTTATGTTGGTATTAAGGGGGAGTCTTTTGATGGTAATAGTTTTTATGCTGAAGCAATAGAGAAGGGGGCTAAGGGATGTATACTTGATAATACTACTTTAGTTGATACTGATAGATATGGTGATAAGACTATTATTTTAGTTAATAATACTTTGGAGTTTATTGGTAAGATGGCTAAGTATAAAAGAAGTTTACTTGATATTCCTGTTGTGGCTATTACTGGTAGTGTTGGTAAGACTTCTACTAAAGATATGGTAAGTAGTACACTTAGTACTAAGTATAGGGTTCTTAAGACAGAGGGGAATAATAATAATAATATTGGACTTCCTTTTACAATACTTAGATATAGAGATGAAGATGTTATGGTTTTGGAAATGGGAATGAATCATATGGGAGAGATTTCTTATCTTACTGATATTGCTCGTCCTACTATTGGGGTTATTACTAATATTGGTACTGCTCATATTGGTATTTTGGGTTCAAGAGAGAATATACTTAAGGCTAAGTTGGAGATAATAGAGGGTCTTAATGGTCCACTTATTGTTAATAATGATAATGATATTATTCGTAATAATATTGAATATATTAAGTCTCTTAGTGATATTGTTACTATTGGTATAGAGAATGATAGTGATTATATGGCTAGTTGTATTAGTAGTGATTTAACTAGATTTAAGATTAATGGCAATGATATGGAATGTGATATTGGTAATACTGCTTTTATATATAATTCTTTAGTTGCTTATAGTGTTGGTAGTTTATGTGGTATAGGTGTAGATAGTATTAGGAATGGTATTAAGAATTTTAAACTTACTGGTAATAGGCTTGAATTTAAGAAGGCTAGATGCGGAGCTATACTTATTGATGATACTTATAATGCTTCTTTGGATAGTATTTGTTCTTCTTTGGAGATTCTTAAAAATAAAGAAGCGAAGAGACTTGTAGCGGTTATTGGTGATGTTTTGGAAGTTGGGGATTATAATGAAGAGATTCATACTAAGATTGGTGAAGAGTTATTTAAAAGTAATTTAGATATTATTGTTACTATAGGGGATAATACTAGGTATACTGATAAGTTTTTAGAGGATAAGGGCTTTGATAGTAGATATCATTTTAATAATGAGAGTGAGAGTTATGAGTTTTTTGATGATTTGTTAAGAAGTGGTGATGTTGTTTTATTTAAGGCTTCTAATAGTATGAAACTTAAGAATATTGTTAATTATTTGGCTGGGGAGGAGTAATATGAAGAGTGATATTGAGATAGCTAGAAGTGTTAATCCTATGAACATTATGGATGTTGCTAAAGGGATTGGTATTAGTGAGTATATTATTCCTTATGGTAAATATAAGGCTAAGATATCTATGGATTGTATGCGTGATAAGAAGATTAAAAGCAAACTTATTTTGGTTACGGCGATTAATCCTACTCCTATGGGGGAAGGAAAGACTACGGTATCGATATCTTTGTCTGATGCTATTAATAAACTTGGTAAGAGGAGTGTTCTTGCACTTCGTGAACCTTCTTTAGGTCCAGTGTTTGGTATTAAAGGTGGTGCTTGTGGTGGTGGATATGCTCAAGTTATTCCTATGGAGGATATTAATCTTCATTTTAATGGTGATTTTCATGCTATTACTAGTGCTAATAACTTGCTTAGTTCAATTATTGATAATCATATTTATTTTGGTAATGAGCTTGGTATTGATAGGGTTACTTTTAAGAGATGTTTGGATTTGAATGATAGGCAACTTAGGGTTATTAATACTGGTTTATCAGGTGAGAGTAAGATTAAGGGTAGAATAGATGGATTTGATATTACTGCGGCGAGTGAGATTATGGCTATTTTATGCTTGAGCAAGGATATTGATGATTTGAAGAGAAGGCTTGGTAATATTGTTATTGGTTATAATAAGGATGGTAAGGAAGTAACTGCTAGAGATTTAAAAGCAGATGGTGCTATGGCAGTACTTCTTCATGATGCTATTTTACCTAACTTAGTGCAAACTTTAGAGGGTAATCCTGCTATTATACATGGTGGTCCTTTTGCTAATATTGCTCATGGATGTAATAGTGTTATTGCTACTGATATGGCTATGAGACTTGGTGATTATACTGTTACTGAGGCAGGTTTTGGTGCTGATTTGGGAGCAGAGAAGTTTTTGGATATTAAGTGTAGAATGAATGAATTATGTCCTGATGCAGTGGTAGTAGTTGCCACTATTAGGTCTTTAAAATATCATGGTGGTATGGATAAGAATGATATTACTAAGGAAGATATTCATTACTTGGATATTGGTATGAATAATTTATATAAGCATATAGATAATCTTCGTGATGTTTATGGTCTTAATGTAGTAGTGGCTATTAATAGATTTGATAGTGATAGGGAGATTAGTTATTTATCTAAGAAGTTAGAGGAGAAGAATGTTAGTTATGCTCTTACTTGTGGATTTAAGGATGGTAGTGATGGTTCTTTACTTCTTGCTAAGAAGGTTATGGATGAGTGTGATAGTAAGAAGAGGGATTTTAGGTATTGTTATGATATTAATGATGATATTAAAACTAAGATATTTAAGGTTGCTAATAGGATATATGGAGCTAGTGATGTTATTTATGAAAATAAGGCATTAGAAGATATTAAGAGGCTTGAAGATAATGGTTATGGTAATTTGCCTATATGTATTGCTAAGACACAATATTCCTTATCAGATGATCCTAATAATTTGACTGGTGATAATGAATATGATATTCATGTTAAAGAGGTTATACTAAAAGCAGGAGCAGAGTTTATAGTGGTTTTGACTGGTAAGATAATGACGATGCCTGGTCTTCCTAAGAATCCTAATTCTGAGAGGATTGATATTAATGATGGAGTAATAGAGGGAATATTTTAGGAATATTCTTTCTTTATTTTGGATATTGTGATAGAATACTAGAGAAAGAGGGAAATGAGATGAAAGTTGGAATATGTAGTTTGGGATGTAAGGTTAATATTTATGAGTCTGAAGTTATGAGTGATTTACTTAAAAATGGTGGATATGAAATAGTTTCTTTTGAGGATAAAGCGGATATTTATATTATTAATACTTGTTCTGTTACTAATGAGAGTGATAAGAAGTCTAGAAAGATGATTAATAGGGCTAAGAGGAATAATAGTGAGGCTATTATTATTGTTGTTGGGTGTTATAGTCAGGTTAATAGTGATGATATAGATGCTGATATTATTCTTGGTAATAGGGATAAATCAAAGATAGTGGATATTTTGAATGATTTTATTAGAGATAGGGAAAGTAAGAAGATTATATATGATTTAAGTAGTGTGGAATTTGAAAAGATGGAGATTAGTCATTTTGATAATCATACTAGGGCTTTTGTTAAGGTGCAGGATGGTTGTAATGCTTTTTGTTCTTATTGTATTATTCCTTATACTAGAGGTAGAGTTAGAAGTAAGAATAAAGAGGATGTTACAAAGGAAGTTAGTAGGCTTGTTAGGGATGGTTATAAAGAGATAGTTCTTACTGGTATTCATACTGGGAAGTATGGTGTTGATATTAATAGTAGTCTTTATGAACTTTTATGTGAACTTGTTAAAATACCTAATATTTATCGTATTAGATTATCTTCTATTGAGATTAATGAGATTACTCCTGAGATTATAGAACTTTATAAGAATAATAAGATTATGGCTAGACATTTGCATATACCTATTCAGTCTGGTAGTAATAAGATACTTAAACTTATGAATAGGAGATATAATAAAGAGGAGTTTATGAAGATGATTGATAAACTTAGAGAAATAGAGGATATTTCTTTGACTACTGATTTGATTGTTGGTTTTCCTAATGAGAGTGATGATGATTTTGAAGAGACTATGGATACTTTGAAGAGGATAGGTTTTACTAAGATTCATACTTTTCCTTATTCTAGAAGAGGTGGTACTGTAGCGGATAAGATGGATGGTCATATTAGTAGTGATATTAAGAAGAGAAGGGTTCATGAGGTTATTTTGTTATCTAATGAATATGAAAATGAATATTATAAAAGTAAAATTTCAAAGGTATATGATGGGGTAGTTGAGAAGCATAATAATGGTTTAGTGGTGGTACATACTTCTAATTTTATACCGGTTATTATAGATGATAATGATGGTATAGATAATAATAGTATTGTTAATGTTAAGATTGAAAGAGTAGATGGTCTTAATGTATATGGAAGAGTAGTTTAACTATTCTTTTACTTTTATGGGAAATTATGGTTTTTGATTGACATTGTTATAATTGGAATGTTATAATTTTAACGATTGTATATTTTTATCATAGTATATAGATGGAGGTTTATATGTTGAAATTAATTAAGAATTTAAGTAGAAGAGACTATGTATATGTATTTATATCTAGTTTACTTATTGTTTTTCAGGTATGGTTAGAACTTAAAATGCCTGATTATATGTCTAATATTACACAGCTTGTACAAACTCGTGGAGCAGGGGTTAGTGATATATTAAGAGAGGGTAGTTATATGCTTTTGTGTGCTTTTGGTAGTTTGGTATCTGCTTTTATTGTTGGGTATTTTACTTCAGTAGTAGCGGCTTCTTTCTCTTATCGTACTAGGGGTAAGTTATTTAGAAAAGTAGAGGATATTAGTACATTTGATATTAAGAAGTTTTCTACTAGTAGTCTTATTACTAGGACTACTAATGATATTACTCAGATTGAACTTCTTATTGCTATGGGTCTTACTTTAATGATTAAGGCTCCTACTTGTGCTGTATGGGCTGTTACGAAGATACTTAATAAGAGTATAGAGTGGAGTATGTTAACTGGGGTTGCTGTTTTGATTTTACTTATTACTATTGGTACTATTATGATTATTGTTATGCCTAAGTTTAAGATAGTTCAAAAACTTATTGATAGGGTTAATATGGTTATGAGAGAGGGTTTATCTGGTATTAGGGTTGTTAGGGCTTTTAATGCTGAAAAATATCAAGAGGATAAATTTGAGGATGTTAATAATAATCTTACTAATCAGCAAATGTTTAATCAAAAGGCTTTTAATTTTTTGAGTCCTGTTATGTATTTGGTTATGTACTTTTTGACTTTGGGTATATATTTTATAGGGGCTATACTTATTAATGATGCTGGTATGGGTGATAAGATTGTTTTGTTTGGTAATATGATTGTTTTTTCTTCATATGCTATGCAAGTTATTATGTCATTCTTAATGCTTGCTATGATATTTATGATGTTACCGAGAGCTAGTGTATCCGCTAGAAGGATTAATGAGGTACTTGATACTCCTATTAGTATTAAAGAAGGGGATATTACTATGAATAGTAGTGATATTAAAGGCTGTGTTGAATTTAAGAATGTTTCGTTTAAGTATCCTGATGCTGATGAATATGTACTTATGGATATATCATTTAAGGTTAATAGGGGGGAGACTATTGCTTTTATTGGTTCTACTGGTAGTGGTAAGAGTACGCTTATTAATTTGATACCTAGATTTTATGATGCTACTAGTGGGGAGATTCTTATTAATGGTATTAATGTTAGGGATTATAGTTTTGAGTATTTGAATAATATTATTGGTTATGTACCTCAGAAGGCTACTTTATTTTCTGGTGATATTTTATCTAATATTACTTTTGGTAAGAGTAAGGATGGTAGGGCTTCTAAGAAGGTGATAGATGATGCTCTTAGGGTTTCACAGGCTTATGAGTTTGTTTCTAAGTTAGAGGATAAGGAGAAGTCTCATATTGCTCAGGGAGGTACTAATATTAGTGGTGGTCAAAAGCAGAGGTTATCTATTGCTAGGACTATTGCTAGGAATCCTGAAATATATATTTTTGATGATTCTTTTAGTGCTCTTGATTATAAGACGGATAGTACTTTAAGAGGGGAACTTAGACGTTATACTAAAGATGCTACAGTTATGATAGTGGCTCAAAGGATTGGTACTATTCTTAATGCTGATAAGATTGTTGTTCTTGATAATGGAAGGTGCGTTGGTATAGGAACACATAAGGAACTTATGAAGAAGTGTAAGGTATATAGGGAGATTGCTTTATCACAGGTGTCAAAGGAGGAACTTGATAATGTCTAGTAATGATAAAAATAGGAATAATTCTTCTAGGGGTCATGGTCCTATGAGAGTAAATGAGAAACCTGAGAATTTTGTTCTTTCGATGAAGAGGTTATTTTGTAGTTTGAGAGATTTTAAGATACTTATATTTGTAGCTATTATACTTGCTACGGTGAGTGCTGTTTTGTCTTTAGTGGCTCCGAATAAGTTATCTGATTTGACTGATGAGATATCTTCTGGTATTACTATTAATACTTCTAATATGAAGGAATTAGAGGATGAGCTTACTTCTAATATTAGTGAAATTGGTAGTATTTTGGATATTAATATAGATGAGAATATGATATATATGGTTAATACTTCTAGTATTAGTAGTGAAGATAAGGTTTTATTTAATGATACTATTAAGAAAATTAGTGATGATAGGGATAATGCTATTAAGTATATTAGTATGCTTCCTAGTAGTACTTTTGATATTATTGTTTCTGATAGTACTTATAATGATATTTATATTAGTAAAGAGGATAAAATTAAGGCTATTTTAATTTTTGGGGATATGGATATTAGTAATAGGGATTATAGTGGTATTAATGATTTACCTGATAGTATTAAGATTTGCTTGTTTCCTAGTACTAGTATTGATGGAGTGGAAATTAGTAGTGAAGATAAGATTGATTTTATTGTTAAAATGGCTAGTAGTGATACGTCTTCAGTTAATGAAATGTATAAGATTATGAGTGATGTTCCTAGTAGTATACAAAGGGTTATTGGTCCAAAGATGAATATGGATAGGATTAGGGATATTGCTATATTTCTTGCTTGTTTATATATTATTAGTGCTATATTTAGTTATATTGAGGGTTTATCGATGATTAAAGTGGCTAATTTATATGCTAAAAGGCTTAGAAGTAGTATATCAGAGAAGATAAATAGATTACCGCTTAAGTATTTTGATCATAATTTATCTGGTGATATTTTATCTAGGGTTACTAATGATGTAGATACTATTAGTCAGTCTCTTAATAATAGTTTATCTACTTTGGTATCTAGTTTGACTTTGTTTATTGGTTCTATTATTATGATGTTTGTTACTAATTATATTATGGCTATTACTGCTATTATATCTAGTTTGATTGGTTTTGTACTTATGTTTATTATACTTGGTAAGTCACAGAAGTATTTTAATATGAGACAGGTTGAACTTGGTAATTTGAATGGTTATATTGAAGAGATTTATAGTGGTCTTAATGTTGTTAAAACTTGTAATGCTAAAGAAGATGTTACTTTGGAATTTGATAAGTTAAATGATAAGTTATATGATTGTAATAGAAAGAGTCAATTTTTATCTGGTCTTATGCATCCTATTATGAGTTTTATTGGTAATTTTAGTTATGTAGCTGTATGTGTAGTAGGATCACTACTAGTAAGTAAGGATATGATATCTTTTGGTATTATAGTGGCGTTTATTATGTATGTTAGATTGTTTACTAATCCTTTATCACAAATAGCTCAAGCGATGACTTCACTTCAGAGTTGTGGTGCCGCTAGTGAAAGGGTATTTAATATTTTGGATAGTGAAGAGATGAGTAGTGAGGATAATATTAATGGGAAGTTAGATAAGAATAAAGTTAAGGGTAATATTGAATTTAAGAATGTTAAATTTGGTTATGATGAGGATAAGGTTATTATAAATGATTTTACTGCTAAAATTAAGGCGGGAGAGAAGGTTGCTATTGTTGGTCCTACAGGAGCGGGTAAGACGACGATGGTTAATTTGCTTATGAAGTTTTATGATATTAATGATGGTGATATTCTTATTGATGGAACTTCTATTCGTGATATAAAGAGAAGTAATGTTCATGATTTGTTTACGATGGTTCTTCAAGATACTTGGTTATTTAATGGTACTGTACGTGAGAATATTATTTATAATCAAAAGAATATAAGTAATAAAAGGGTAGAAGAAGTGTGTAAAGTTGTTGGTGTTGATCATTTTATTAAGACTTTACCTAATGGTTATGATAGTGTTATATCTGATAATGATTCGGTATCTTCTGGTCAGAGACAGCTTCTTACTATTGCTAGGGGTATGATTAGTGATAAGCCTTTCTTAATTCTTGATGAGGCCACTAGTAACGTTGATACGAGAACTGAGGAGTTAGTACAAAAGGCTATGGATAAGCTTATGGAAGGACGTACATCGTTTATTATTGCTCATAGGCTATCGACAATTCGTAATGCTGATTTGATTCTTGTTATGAATGATGGTAATATTATTGAACAGGGTAATCATAATACTTTAATGAAAAAGAATGGTTTTTATGCTAATTTATATAATTCTCAATTTGAAAAAGTTAGTAAATAAAAAAAATAGCGATGGCTATTTTTTTTCTATTTCTTTTAGGATTCTTTCGGTGTTGGAAAAGTTTAGTTTGGCTATTTCTTTTAAAACATCTTTACCATATTTTTCTACTAGTTTTATTCCTACGTCTTCAACGTAGTAATTGGCTCCTTTTGGAAGAAATATATTGTATTTATCTCCTAATGCATCTATTTCTTTGATAAAGATATATCTACTTATTAATGAGGATACGGCAACAGATAGGCATTTATCTTCAGCTTTGGTTATAAAGGTTATTCCTTTTAATGGGTTTGGTACATCGCTTAGATGGTTATAATAGGCTTTTTCTGGTTCAAACTGGTCTACTACTATATAGTCATAATTGTTATCTTTTGCTAAGTCTGTTAATACTTTATTATGAAGTATGGCTTTTATTTTATTCATATTCATATCTTTGCTGTAGTTTTCGTTGTATTCTTTATTTGATAATTTTATTGTTTTATATGGTATTTTTTTTATTATTTTTGGTACTATTTTTAGTATTTGCTCATCTGATAATTTCTTAGAGTCTTTTACTCCTAAATCTGTTAGAAAGGGGATATTATCTTTACTTACGTAGGAAGATGTGACTACTATGGGACCATAGTAGTCTCCTGTTCCTACTTCGTCAGAACCTATAGAGGATATATTAAGTGGTATGGTTATTTCTTCTTCTTTGTTTTCTATTTCTTTTTTGTCAGTAAGATATTCATAGTCTTCTTTGTTTTCTTGGATTTTTTCCCATATACTTGATTCTATATCTGCTGATATGCCTTGGAACATAGCTTTTCCTGATTCGTATAGGGTTACTATTGTATCACCAGTATCTGCTTGGAATATGGCATATGGTGGTGTTTTTGTTCTTTTCATATCTTCATAATAGTTACTCATTAATTCTTTTGTTTGGTTATCTACTCTTATTACTTTGGTTATTGTTTTGTTCATAGTGACCTCCTTGTATATAATTTTATCATAATATTGTTTTTTATCAAGTTTTTGGTTAATACTTTACATTTATTTTTATGTATGTTATTATATTAGGGATTTTTTTGAGGAGGTATTATGAAGTTTTATATTGGTGAAGAAGATATTGGATATATTATAGAGGGATATGCTAGAATAGGTAAGAATTTGGTTATTAGGTATATGGATGGTAGTGGTAAGATTATTATTGATGAAAGAGGGGAGTATGAGAAGTTATTAAAAGAGAGAATGATAGAGCAGTTAAGAGAGAGAAATAGTAATTTTGATATTAGGGGTACTTATAATAAGGTCTTTATTGATTCTTTAGCAGTAGCTAGTGTATATTTTTCTTTAGCGGCTTGTGTTTTAAAGGGAGAAGGGGATGTTAATGGTATTGTTTATTTGTCTTCTTTTGCTCTTGGTGCTTGGGGTATTGGTAGGAATATTAGTAATACTGGTATGATAAAGGATATTAAGAAGACTAATATGTTTTTGAAGGTATTTGATAGTGGTATTGAATGTAATGGTATTGATGTTAATTGTATTGATGATGTTTCTTATGGTAAGATGAAGCGTGTATATAGAAAAGTTCTTAAATAGTAAGAATTTTTTTCTTGCCCTTTTTATGTATTTAATATATAAT
This sequence comes from Paludibacteraceae bacterium, assembly GCA_963601985.1. Lineage (GTDB taxonomy): Bacteria > Bacillota_I > Bacilli_A > RF39 > UBA660 > CAG-302. The sequence continues at coordinate 11,322 of CAVCHK010000108.1, read as the reverse complement.
ATAGGTGTGGAGATGTAGTAGATGGATAAGGGTATTATTAAGATTAGGAGTATGTCTTTTAAGTATAATGATAAGGATATTTTTAAGGATTTTGATTTAGATATTGATAGGGGTTCTTTTACTTGTATTATTGGTAGGAATGGTAGTGGTAAGAGTACTTTTGCTAGAATACTTGGGGGTATATATAAGGCTTTTGGTTATATTAATATTGATGGTTATTTACTTAATGATACTTATATTAAAAATATTAGAAGGTGTTTATCTGTTTGTTTTGATAATGCTGATAATCATTTTATTGGAGAGACTGTGTTTGATGATTTGGCTTTTACATTAGAGAATTTGGGGTACTCTTCTAATGAGATTTATAATTTGGTTAATGGGATAGCTAAGAAGTTTAAGATTGATGATATTCTTGATAAGTCTTCTTTTATTATTAGTGATTCGGATAAAGAGAAAGTTATGATTGCTAGTAGTCTTATATATAATCCTAAGATTCTTTTGCTTGATGAGTCTATGCATAAACTTAATGATAGTGATAAAAAACTTGTATTTAAGATTTTTAATGAGTATAGAAGAAAGTATAAACTTACTATTATTCTTATTACGCATAATTTAGAGGATACTTTATCTGCTGATAGGATAATAGTTCTTAATAAGGGAAATATTGTAATGGATGGTACTCCTTATGATATATATAGTGATGATAAGTTAGAGAAGATGGGATTTAATTTACCTTTTATTGTTAAGTTATCGCATAATTTGATGTTATATGATTTACTTGATAGGGTTTATTTTAATGATGAGGAGGTAATGAAGAAGTTATGGGGATAAGGTTAGATAATGTATCATATATGGATAAGATTAAAAATATTAGTTATGAATTTATGGATGGTAAGATTACTGGGGTTATTGGCTCATCTAATAGTGGTAAGAGTTTAATTAGTTATTTTATTAGTGATATTATTAGTGATTATGATGGTAGTATTGTTAGTACATATGATATTAGGGATATTGGTTATGTGTTTCAAAGACCTGAGGAGGCTTTTATATTTGAGAGTGTAAGGGATGAGATTGCTTTTGGTATTAAGAGGTATAATTATAAGTTAGATGAGATTGATGATAGGATTAGTAGTGCTATGAAAATGGTTGGGCTTGATTTATCTTATCTTGATAGGAGTCCTTTTTCTCTTTCTAGTGGGGAGAAGGAGTCTTTGGCTTTGGCTATTATATTGGCTGTTAATCCTAAGGTAATTGTACTTGATGATCCTAGTGTTTTTTTGGATAATTATGGGTGTGATAAGTTGATAAGGCTTCTTAAGAAGATTTCTAGTAGGTATGGGAAAATGGTGATTTTGTTTTCTTCTGATGTGGATTTTTTGATTAATGTTATTGATAATTATGTTCTTCTTCTGAATGGTAAGGTTATTTCTTCTGGTAGTAAGAGGGATATGTTTACTTACATTAATAAATTTAAGAATGCCCAAGTTAGTGTTCCTAGGATTGTTAAGTTTATTAGTGGTGCTAATAAGAAATATGGTGTTAATTTGGAATATACTTTTGATATTAAAGAACTTATGAAGGATATTTATCGTAATGTTAAATAATGTTTCTATGGGAAGGTATATTTCTGGTAATGGGGTTATATATAAGGTTAATCCTGTTATTAAGGTTATTTCTGTTATTATTATGATTATTAGTATATTTTTTGTTGATAGTTATGATGATGTTCTTATGCTTTTCTTTTATTTATTACTTGCTATTATGTATAGTGATATTGGTATATTTATGTATTTTAGGAATATTTATGGTATTAGGGTATTTTTACTTTTTATATTAGTTATTGATATTATATTTTTTAGTACTGTTAGTAGGATTGTTTTTGATTTGTTTAAGCTTATTTTTATTGTTTTATATACTAGTATTTTTATGTATACTACTAAAACAATGGAAGTTTGTGATGGTATTTATAAGTTATTTAAGCCTATTAGTGGCAAATTGGCTAGGGATATTTCGATGATTGTTGTTTTAACTATTAGGTATATTCCTACTTTAATAGAGGAGGGTAATAGGATTATTAGGGCTCAGAAGGTTAGGGGTTTTGATTTTGATAAAGTAGATATTAGGGGTAAGATTGATATTGTTAGTAGGATGATTACTTCTATGTTTGTTTTGTCTATAAAGAGGGCTAATGATAGTTCGGATATTATGGATCTTAGGCTTTATAATTATAGTTTATCTAGGAGTAGTTATAGGGTTTATAGTTATGGTTTGATTGATTTATTTATATTTATTTTGAATATACTTATTCTTATTGTTGTAATTGTTTATTAGGAGGTATTTTTATGAGATATTTAATTACAGTTAGTTATGATGGTACTTTGTTTAGTGGTTATCAGAAACAGCCTAAAATGAGGACTGTTCAAGGGGAGATTGAGAAGGCTTTAAAGGAGATTAGTGGTGGTAAGAAGATAGATATTCATGCTAGTGGTAGAACTGATGCTGGAGTGCATGCTATTAATCAGAAGATTCATTTTGATTTGGATAGTAAGATGGATATAGAAAGAATTGGGAAGGGACTTAATAGTTTGCTTCCTTGTGATATATTTGTTAAGAAGGTAGAAGTTGTTAGTGATGATTTTCATGCTAGGTTTAGTGCTATTGGTAAGGAATATTTGTATATGATTAATATTGGGGAATATAATCCTCTTGAGAGGAATTATGTATATCAGCATAATAAGAGACTTGATGTTGTTGAGATGGAAAGGGCTCTTAAGTATTTTGAGGGGACACATAATTTTAAGTCTTTTACTAAAAGTGATGAAGAGATAAAGAAAAGTGATGATTATGTTAGAACGATATCACAGACTAATTTGATTAGGGATCCTAAGGATTTGAATAAGATTACTTTGGTTTTTGTGGGTACTGGGTTTTTGAGATATATGGTAAGGAATATGGTTGGTATTTTGATTGAGGTTGGTGAAGGTAAGAGAAAGAGTGAGGATATTATTAGTATTTTACGTAGTGAGGATAGGAAATGTGCTGGTAAATGTGCTAATGCTGAGGGGTTATATTTAAAGAATGTATTTTATTAATTTACAAAGTTTGATTTATATATTATAATTATTAAGAGGTGTTATTTATGGGAAGAGAACTTAAGAGAAAACAAGCTAAAAAAGATGGAAGAAATGTTCGTGAGGTACAAATAAAAAGACAAAAGGCTAATGAACTTAAACCTAAGACTTTATTTGTTATTTTGGGTGTTTTGGTTTGTTTGTTTGTTATTTTGTATTTGATAGTTGGTTTATTTGTTACTAAGGATTTATCATTTGGTAAAAAGAGTACTACTAGTAGTGATAGTAGTGATAATAGTGATAGTAGTAGTGTTAGTAATAAGATACTTGCTGTTGATAGTTTGAATCAAAAGGAAGAAGAGTATTATGTCTTCTATTACGATAGTAGTGATAAGAATGATAATATTAGTAGTAGTATAGATAGTTTATCTTTAGTGGTTTATAAGGTTGATTTGAATGATGGATTTAATAGTAATTATGTAGGAGAGGCTTCGGGAATAGTAGAGGATATTAGTAGTTTAAGAGTTGAAAATCCTTCAGTTATTAAAGTTTCTAATGGTAAAATTATTGAATTTTATAGTGGAAGTGAAGAAGTTAATTCTATTTTAGGTTAGGGGTGTTTTATGCAAAAGTTATATTTGGATTGTGATGGTGTTATTTTGAATACTGTATCTAAAGAGGCTTTTAATAAGCTTAAGGGTCTTGGTATTATTACTGCTTATGATACGGGTTTATATTTTTCTAAACTTAATTGGGATGAATATATAGAGGAATGTGGAGAGATTGATAATGCTATTGATAAGATAAAAGAGTTGTGTAATTATTTTGATATTGAGATACTTACTCATATTAATTCTGATAATGAGGGTTATTCTAAGATTAGGTATTTTAATAGGATGTTACCTAATGTTAAGGTTAATGTTGTACCTAAGAGTATTCCTAAAGGGGATTTTATTAATCCTAATGGTGCTATATTAGTGGATGATTTTATTCCTAATTTGGATTATTGGAGTTCTAAGGGGGGTATATCTGTTAAGTTTTCAGACTCTGGTAAAGAGTGTGATTATGTTACTATTTGTGATTTACTTGATTTAATGAAGGTTAATTTTAAGATGAGATGTAAGATTAAAGAATAGAGGTGATGTGTATGAAACTTATGAATGTTAAGGGTAGTAGTGATAGTTTGCCTAGTAGTGAGGTTATTAAAAGAGGGGTTATTAGTACTCTTACGGATACTTTTGAGTGTTATGGGTATTTACCACTTGATAGTAGTATTTTGTGTTATTATGATTTACTTGCTAGTAAATATGCTGGGGGTAGTGAGATTTTAAAAGAGGTATATACTTTAAGTGATCAGGGTGATAGAGAACTTGGTCTTAGGTATGATCTTACGGTACCTTTTGCTAAGGTTATTAGTATGAATATTAATAAGGGAATTAGTTTGCCTTTTAAGAGATATGAAGTAGGTAAGGTATTTAGAGATGGTCCTGTTAAGAGTGGTAGAGATAGAGAGTTTTATCAATGCGATGTTGATGTATGTGGTATTAGTGGTTCTTTTATAGAAGCGGAAATGATTGAGATGACTATTTCCTGCTATAAAAAACTTGGTATTGATGTTTATATAGAAGTTAATAATAGAAAGTTACTTGAGGGGCTTATTATTTCTTGTGATATTGATAGTGCTGCTGCTAATAGGGTTATTTTATCTGTTGATAAGCTTGCTAAAATAGGTGAAGATGGTGTTAGAGGTGAGCTTTTGGATATTGATAATGATAAGCTTAATAAGTTATTTGGTTATTTTAAGATGTCTTTTGATGAGATTATGAATCTTTCTATTTCTAATGATATGTTTATTTCGGGTAAGAATGAGATTAGTGAACTTTTCTATTATATTGATAAGCTTGGCCTTACTGAGTGCAAGTTTACTCCTTATTTGGCTAGAGGACTTGAAATTTATACAGGTGTGATATGGGAAGTATTTGATAGGGATAAAAGGCTTACTTGTGCTTTAGGTGGCGGTGGTAGGTATGATAAGATTATTACTAATTTTATAGATGATGGTAATAGTTATCCTGCGGTAGGTATATCTTTTGGTATTGTTCCTATTTGTGAGATTCTTAAGGATAGTTATGATGATTCTTTATATGATGTTCTTATTGTTCCTATGAATACTAATTTGGAGTCTTTAGAGTTTGCTAGTCTGATTAGAGAGAGAGGTGTTAGGGCTCTTATTGAGATGAGTGGTAAGAGGCTTGGTAAGGTGTTAGAGAGGGCTGATAAGAATAATATTCCTTATGTTATTGTTATTGGTGAGAATGAGATTAATAGTGGGTATATTGAGATTAGGGATATGGTTAATAGTAGTAATATAAGTGTATCTATTAGTGATATTGATAATATATGTGATATTTTAAAGATAAGGGAATAGTTAAATTGATGTAAATATGGGTTTTATATTTACATTTTTTTATTGCAATAATATTAATTTTTTGTTATTATATTTATAGTAAGGGATGATAGATATGGATAGTAATAAAGTTAATAAGTTTTTGCTTGCTACTACGATTTTAAGTGTTAGTGTATTACTTGTTGGTATTACTTTTTCTTATTTTACTATAAGTAATAGAAGTAAGCTTAATGCTGTATCTGTAGAGGCTGGTAAGGTTGTACTTGGTCTTGGTGTTAGTGATATGACTAGTGGTATTAAGCTTATTCCTACTAGGGATGAGGATATTATGACGGCTTATTTGAATAATTGTATTGATGATTATGGATATGGGGCTTGTAATGTTTTTAATTTTACTTTATCTAATTTTTCTTATAAGCAGGATGTTGTTGGTATGATTAGTTTTAAGGTTAATAATATTAAGCATCTTAGTTATATGGTACTTGATGAAAATGATAATATTTATCTTGATAAGACTTCTGTTAATGTAGAAGAGGCTAATGATTTATCTTTAGGAGATAATTTTATACTTGAAGAAGGTAGTAGTACTACTCCTACTTCTAGGAATTTTAAACTTGTTGTATGGCTTAGTAATATTGAAGAAGCACAGGATGATGATGATGCAGGTGGTAGTTATAGTGCTTCTGTTAAGTACTATTCGGTATTGGGAAGTGAACTTACTGGTACTGTTAATGGTGTTGGGAGTAATGGGGTGTAAAAACTACTAACGTAGTTTTTTTTTTGACTTTTTTTTGATTTTGTGGTAATATATCTAGCGAGTTGGGGGATGATTTTATGTTTTATTTTTTGAATAGGATTGATGATTATATAAGGATTAATGGTATTCCTTTTAGGAATTTTGTTATTAATAGTAATTATTTACCTAAGTATTTTAATTATGCTATCTTAAATAAGATTAGGAATAGTGGTACTAGTACATTTGATATGTTTATTCCTTCTTATTATACTCTTGCTTATGATGAGGATAACTGTTTGTATTTGGAGGCTATTGGTAGTGATCGTAGAACTAGGGTTGTTGTTTATTCTTCTAATGATAATAAGCAGCTTATTAATTCTTCTATAGTGGGTTATAAGGTTACTGATGGTACTTTATATAAAAGTGGTTGTATTATGAAATATAATAGTAATATGCGTGATGTTATTAGGAATAGGGTTAAGATTGATTATCCTAGTCTTGGATTAACTGATAAGATGAGGATATTTCATGGTTTAATGAATGGTATTTATGATACTACTTATAAGAGGGTTGGTAAGAAGATTTATAATTTAGCTGATTATTCTGGTGAAATGAATATGGCTACTGATAGGATTATTAGTTATATTAATTATCTTAATGTTAGTTATAAGAATGATTTGATGGAATATGATAGGAAAAGAATGGTAAGTATTAATTATATTCCTTCTTTGGGTGATAAAATAGTTAGAAAAAATTCTTATATTGGTAATGGTAATAGAGAGAGAGTTAATGATATTTTACCTGTTAGTGATAGGGTTAAGGTTCTTACTTCTTTTGATTATAAGTTTTATTGTTTAGCTTCTGATTATTCTAGTAATAAGACTGATTATTATTGTTATTTATATATTGATTATGAGGGTAATTATATAATGGTTATGGAGCCTAGTAGTGGTAGTAGTTATACTAAGGTTGTTTATTTGGATAATAGGAATTATTCTAAAGATGATTTTGCTTTAGTATGTAGGAGTTATTTGGAACTTTCTAGTAGTGATGAGATTAGTACTAATAGAATGATTAGGTTTAATCATACTAATATTGTTGATTTTGAGAGTAATTTGGATCTTGTTATTAGTGGTACTTTAAAGGATAAGAAGAAGGATTATGATAAGAATAAAAGACTTGTTAGGATAAGGAATAATTTATAATTTTATTAATATACTGTAACATAAAAAGGTTGACAGTATATTTTTTTTATGATAGAATACTAGTAGAAAGAGAGGGATATATATGGCAGTTAAAATTAGACTTAAGAGAATGGGAGCTAAGAAGGCACCTTTTTATCGTGTTGTTGTAGCGGATTCAAGAAGTCCTAGGGATGGTAGATTTATTGAGAATATTGGTACTTATAATCCTTTAGTTACTCCTTGTGAAGTTAAAATTGATGAAGAGGCTGCGATTAAATGGCTTAATAATGGTGCTATTCCTACTGATACTGTTAAGAATTTATTTAGTAAAGTTGGAATTATGGAAAAATTTCATAATTTGAAACAGGGTAAGTAAATGAATAGTAGTTTAGTAGAACTTACAGAATTTATTGTTAAGGGTATTTGTAATGATAGTGAAGCGGTATCGGTAAAGGAATTTGAGTCAGATGATGATAATGTTATTTTAATTGAGGTTATGGTAAGTAGTGATGATATGGCTAAGGTAATTGGTCATAGTGGTAAGACTATTAATTCTATTAGAACTATAGTACAGGCTGCTTCTTTTAACTTAGATAATAAGCTTGTTAAAATTAATGTTGACTCTTATTAGAACACTTTTTGTGTTCTTTTTTACTTTGCTTGATTTTTATTTATATATGCTTTATAATTAGTAATGGAGGATATAAGTATGAGTAAAATATGTGATGTTTATGCGAGAGAGATATTAGATTCTAGGGGTAATCCTACTGTTGAAGTAGAGGTTTTGTTAGAATCTGGAATAAAGGGTATTGCTTCAGTACCTAGTGGTGCTTCTACGGGAAAGAGAGAGGCTTTGGAACTTAGAGATAATGATTCTAATAGATATCATGGCAAGGGGGTTCTTAAGGCAGTTAGTAATGTTAATAATATTATTAAATCTTTGATAGTGGGAATGGATGCTAATAAAATAAGGGATATTGATAATGTTATGATAGAAGAAGATGGGACTTCTAATAAGGGGAAATTAGGTGCTAATGCTATGCTTGGGGTATCACTTGCGGTACTTAGGGCAAGTGCTATGGATAATAATAAAGAGATATATGAGTATATTGGTAGTGAATATAGTATGCCTAGGTGTATGATGAATATTTTGAATGGGGGAGTTCATGCTAATAATAATCTTGATTTTCAAGAGTTTATGATAATACCTAGTAAGAGTGAATATAGTGATAATTTAAGAATGGGTAGTGAGATTTTTAATACTTTGAAGAGTGTTCTTAAGGATAATGGTTTATTATGTGGTGTTGGTGATGAGGGGGGATTTTCCCCTATGATATGTAGTGCTAGAGAGGCTTTGGATCTTATTTGCACTGCTATTAAGAGTAGTGGTTATACTTTAGGCGATGATGTTTTTATTGGCCTTGATGTTGCTGCTTCGGAGTTATATCATGATGGTGTTTATGTAATAGAAGGTAAGGATTATAGTAGTCAAGAACTTGTTTCTTATTATAAAAGTTTGGTTAATGATTATCATATTATATCTATAGAGGATGGTATGGCTGAAGATGATTATGAGGGATGGAAGATTATGACAAAGGAACTATCTGATATTCAACTTGTTGGGGATGATTTGTTTGTTACTAATAAGATGTTATTAGAAGATGGTATAAAGATGGGAATTGCTAATGCTATTTTGATTAAGCCTAATCAGATTGGTACTGTAAGTGAGATGTTTGATACTATTAAACTTGCTAAAGAGAATAATTATAATACTATTATTTCTCATCGTAGTGGGGAAACTGAAGATAATTATATTGCTGATTTTGCTGTTGGTCTTAATTTGGGACAGATTAAAACTGGTTCTTTATCTAGGGGAGAGAGAACTTCTAAATATAATAGATTACTTAGGATAGAGGAAGAAATATAGTGATGAAAAGGTATTTGTTTTTTGTTTTTTGTTTGTTTCTTTTAGTGGGTTGTTCTACTAAGGAAGAGGATGAGAAGTATGCTTACTTGGAATATAAGAATGATTTGGAAACTCAGAAGGTATATGATGAAGAAGATAGTTTAGAATTTAATACTTATTTTAATATTGCTAGGAATAATGAGGATAGTGAAGTTGTTGATTATAGTATTGTTATTTATAAGCCTTTGATTGATATGTATAATGTTAAGGCTTTACTTATTCATGATTATATGAATGAAGATGTTTTTCCTTCGGTTGGTATTTTTGATGATACTGTTAATTTGAAGAAGGATAGTGATGATAAGATTAAGCTTAGTGGTAATATTTATACTGATACTTCTACGAGTGATGTTAATTTTAAACTTTATTTAGAGTATACTGATAGTGAGGGAGTAGTAAATAAAATTTATTATGAGGTTAAAAGGGGATAATACGACAAAAAGTATATAGTTTTAGTTATATACTTTTTTTGGTGATGATATGAAAGTTAAAGTTTTTGATGAAGAACATGAGGGGGATTTGGAAGATGGTATTAATAAGTTTTTAGAAGATGATAATTATAGGGTTATTGATATTAAGTTTAGTAGTTCTTGTTGTATATATGGTGAGGAACAGATATATTGTTTTTCTGCTTTAGTTATGTATGAGAATAAGCAAGTGTAAAATTATTCTTTTTTTCTTTATATAAAAATTAAAATATGGTATCATATATATAGGAAGTGTATTTATGAGGACGAAGAAGATATTTTTAAATATGATATGTGATATATTGCCTTATTTGTTAATTGGTATTGTTGGTCTTGTTAAGATGAATGTACTTATTACTTATATTGGTGATGTTGGTAATGGGTATTATCAGACTATTAATCAGATTATATCTTATGTATTTTTAGCACAGGCTGGTTTTTCTGATGCTGTTATATATAGTTTATATAAGCCTTTTGCGGATAAGAATAAGAATGATATTAATGCTATATATGGTGGAGCTAGAAGGATATTTAAAATAATTGGTTTTATTATATTTGGTATTATTTGTTTAGTTACTTTAGGTTTATATTTATTTTATCATTTTGAAGATGGTTATATGGTGTCTTCTCTTATTTGTTTCTTTATTATATCTACATCTTATTTGATTTCTTATTTTGGTAAGGGACAGACTTTTATGGCAGTACTTAGTGCTGCTCAAGAGAAGTATGTTTATTCACTTATATTTAATGGGGTAAAACTTTTATGTGATATTTTAATTGTAGTTGCTACGGTTAAGTATAGGAGTTTAGAGGCTATTGCTATTGTTATTCTTATAATGAAAATATTAGAAGAAATTATTAATAGGATTGTTGTTAAGAAGAAGTATCCATATCTTCATGAAATAGATAGGAAAAATACTTCGATGGTTAAGATGACTCGTGATTTGGCTTGGACACAGGTAGGTTATTTGATTCTTAATAATGTTGATGCTTTACTTCTTATGGGTTTTAGGGGACCTATAATGGTTAGTATTTATACTACATATAATTTTATTTTAAGGTTTTTAAATGAAATTGCTTCAAGGATAGAACTTTCTTCTGTGTATTCTTTTGGTAATGTTTTTGCTAAGGGTGAAGATGATAGGGTATATCCTTTATACAAAGAATTTTTTGTTTTATTTGTTTTTATTGCTTTTAGTATGTGTATTACGTTTATGATAGGTATTAGGGGATTTGTTTCGGTATGGGTAGGTAAGGATAGTTATATATTGGGATATATAACGGTAGTTCTTTTTACTTTGACTTTATTTTTAAATATTTTGTATTATCCTTTAGTGGCTCTTATTAATGCTGATGGTTTGTTTAAGGATAATAAAAAGCATATATTTATATGTGCTTTTGTGAATTTAGTATTATCTATTGTTTTGGTTAAATATTATGGTATTAATGGTGTTTTATTTGGTACTGCTGTGTCTTTTCTTATTAATATTA
>CAVCHK010000107.1:0-4679 GCA_963601985.1 Paludibacteraceae bacterium | reverse complement strand
ATGTATTTCTTCATTACTTACAAATATTATATTGAATATAGCTTTTTTTAATTCTAATTTGTTAACGACAAATTTCATATATTTTTCTAGTTTATCTATTTCTTTTATTTCTTTTTCTGTTTCGTTAAATATTTCAAACATTTTTATTACCCCCATATACTGAATATATTAATATTAAAGGAATATATTATTATTAATGCTAAGAATATTATGATTAGTATATCTAATACGGTATCGTTTTTTAGTATTTTTATTTTATTTTTGATAGCATCTAGTCCGATATATATTAAGAAGCCTACTATTCCTCCTAGTACATTTAGTATTATATCATCAATGTCAAAGACTCTTCCTATATAGTACTGTACTGTTTCTATGGTAAGAGAGGCTATTATAGTTAGAATGGTTATGACAGAGAATTTTTTGTTTTTTAATAGGTATGAAGATAAGAAGCCATAAGGTATGAATAATAAGATGTTACCCATTACGTTTTTTGTGAATTTATGGGTACCTATATCATATCTGAATATTTCTTTAAATGGTGTAAAGTTAGATGTTCCATAATTGCTATCTTGGAATGTTACTACATGAAATAGGCATAATAGGTATATTATTGCTATTAGATATATTATTTCTTTATGTAACTGAAATTTTTTCTTTTTGGTTACTAGGTATGTTGCTCTTAGACTTACTATTATAACTAGTATGATTATTAGCATTGGCCAGACATCAGGTAAAACATCCATAAATACGTTTTTTATCACTTCTATCGCCTCCTATTTGATATATATTAATTATATCTTTTTTTTAGTTTTTTTTCAATATAAATGTTAAGAAAAAATACCTATATTGGTATTTATTTGTCTATATCATATTTATCTAAATCTTCTGCTAATTCTAGTTGTGATTTAATAATGTTCTTTACTCTATTTTTATATACAGTAATATTTTTTCTTAGAATCATAGCTTCGTTGGTAGTTTTTTCAGCGGTTAAAAGGGCTTCATGAACGATGGAATTAGCATTATTTCTTGCCTCTTCTACAATCATGTTGGATTCTTCACGGGCTAACTCTTTAATTCTATCGGCGGTTTTTTGAGCCGCTAGAATTGCTTCGCTTAAATTTGCTTCTTCTTTTTTGCTCTTTTGTAGTTCTTCTTCTAATGAAGAGATTTTCATTTGCATAAGAGCATTATCACTATTTAATTTTTCTAATCTTTTAATAACGATGTCAATGAATCTATTTACTTCTTCGATGTTATAGCCGTTATTTTCGATAGTAAACCTCTTCATAAAAAGTCACCTCTACCATTCTAAGTCAATATCGTTTTTTTTCTTTCCTTTTTCATCTTCTTCGGAAATGGTTCCTTCAACATTTACGTTTTTAGGGGTACATAAGAATATTCCTCCACCTATTTTTTGAAGATCGCCACCTATTGCATATACAGTGCCACTTAAAAAATCTACTATTCTTTTAGCCTGATCTGGTGTTACCCTTTTCATATTTACTACTACGGTGTTTCTCTTTTTTAAATGGTCTGCGATTTGCTGACTCTCAGAATAAGCACGAGGTTCTAAAAGAATCATTTTACCACTACTAGGAATAGTAACGTTTTCTGCATCATAGTATTCATCTTCTGATGTTTCTTCATTCATTACTTCTTCACTTACGAATTTTTTTAGTTTGTTTAGTGCCATATATATCTCTCCTATTCTCTATAATTTTACCATACTTTTTTTTAAAATACAATATTTTTTTTGATTTTTCTGTATATTAAAATTAAAAGAAATAGGTAGTACTATTTCTTTAATAGTTCTTTTCTTGATAGGTTTAGTTTGCCTTTTTTATCATATCCTGTAGCTATAGCTATTACTTCATCTCCTACTTTAAACATATCACTTGGTTTTTCTACTCTTTTAGTATCTAATTGGGATACGTGAATTAGTCCTTCACAGCCTGGCCATAATTCTACGAAGATACCGAAGTCTTCTACTGCTACTACTTTGGTAGTATATACTTTTCCTATTTCTACTTCTCTTGCAATATTTTTTATTCTTTCTTTTGTTTTATTTATTATATCTCTATCGGTATGGTATATGATAACTCTTCCATCATCTTCTAGATCTACTTTAACAGCGTTTATGTCATTTACTGTATTTACACTGCTGCATTCTAATATTATCTTAGTTATCATTTCTCCACCACGACCAATTACATCTTTAATCTTATCTGGATTTATCATAAATGTTTCCATCTTAGGTGCATACTTAGATACATCTTCTCTTGGTTGTGATATTTGGGATGTGATTACTTCTAGGATTTCTAGTCTTGCTTTTTTGGCTTGAGCTAGGGCTTCTTTTAGGATATCTTTATTTATGCCATCTATTTTGATATCCATTTGAAGTGCTGTGATACCGTCTTTTGTTCCCGCTACTTTGAAGTCCATATCTCCTAGATGGTCTTCCATTCCTTGAATATCAGTAAGGATTGTATATTCGTCTTCGTGAGTTATTAATCCCATGGCTATTCCTGCTACGGGTTTTTTGATTGGTACACCAGCGGCCATTAGTGCCATTGTTCCAGCACATATTGTGGCTTGAGATGATGAACCATTGCTTTCTAGGATTTCGCTTACTACTCTTATGGTATATGGGAATTCTTCTTCAGAAGGTATTACATAAGATAAGGCTCTTTCTCCTAGTGCACCATGGCCTATTTCTCTTCTGCCAGGTGCTCCATATCTTCCTGTTTCTCCTACAGAGAAGGCTGGGAAGTTATAGTGAAGCATAAATCTTTTGGCATCTTCGATACCTAGACCATCTAATATTTGATGTTCTCCTAGAGCTCCTAGGGTTACTGTAGCTAAAGACTGAGTTTCTCCTCTTGTAAATAATGCGCTACCATGACATCTTGGAAGTAAATCAATATCAGTAGATAATGGTCTTATTTCGTCCATAGCACGGCCATCTGCTCTTTGTTTTTCTACTACAACAATATTTCTAAATAATTCATATTCTATACCATGAAATATTAGGGCTACTTTTGTTAGTAGTTCTTTTAGCTGTTCTGGTTTCATATTATCTTCGTTTTCGGTTTTATATTTTGTTGTTAATTCTTCCTCTAGTTTATCAATAGCACTATATTTTTCTTGCTTGTCTTTAATTCTTAGTGCTTTATCTAATCTTTCTCTAACAATACTATCTACTTCATTTCTAAGTTCTGAAGTTATTTCTAATTTTTCATATTCCATCTTTTTTTCACCAATAGATGATATTATTTCTTCAGAGAAAGCTATTAATTTTTTTATGGCTTCATGACCAAATAATAGAGCTTCTAGCATATCGTCTTCACTTGCTTCTTTAGCTCCTGCTTCAACCATGTTAATGGCGTCTTTTGTTCCTGCTACAGTAAGATCAATATCTGATAGTTCGGCTTCTTTTACAGTTGGATTTATGATAAACTTGCCACCCACTCTACCTACTTTAACTGCCGCTACAGGGCCATTAAATGGTATCTTACTAATACATGTTGCTAATGATGATCCAAATAATGCTGTAAGTTCTGGTGAATTATCTTGATCTACTGATAAGACTGTATTTACTATTTGTACTTCGTTTTTGAAGTCTTCTGGGAATAATGGTCTTAGGGGTCTATCAATCATACGAGCCGCTAATGTTGCAGCATCAGTTGGTCTTCCTTCTCTTTTAATAAATCCTCCGGGTATTTTACCTACTGAATATAGTTTTTCTTGGTATAATACCATAAGTGGAAAGAAATCTGATAGTAAATTGGCTGTTTTGCTTACTACAGCTGTTGATAATACTACGGTATCTCCATATCTTACAAGTACTGCTCCATCTGCTTGCTTTGCTACTTGTCCATGTTCTACTATTATCTCTCTTCCATAAAAATCTAATTTGAATATTTTTTTCTCCATATCTTTACTCCTTTTCTTTTTTATATTCATTATATCTTTTTAATATTTTTTTCTTTGGCATATCATATTCTTCAATAGAAAACAATTCGCTTATTGGCTTTATATTATCTATATATACTTCTCCTATATTAGCAGTGGTTGGTATATTTAATTTATATATTTCATTATCTTCTAAATCTATATAAAGATCATAAACCTTTCTTACAATGGTTTTTTTTATTAATTTTATTTGATGCTGTTTTATACCAAAGGGCATGTTTTTTTCATTTTCTTTTTTATTTACGTTACAACTATAGATGTCCTCTATTAACATAATTTTCTCCTTTTTAAATAATTTAAAGGCACCCAAAAAAGAGTGCCTACTTTTATTTATTATTATTTTCTTAGTCCTAGTTTTGCTACTACGTCTCTGTATCTCTTAACATCTGTTTTTATTAAGTAATTTAATAGACTTCTTCTTTTTCCGACTTTCATTAATAGTCCTCTTTTAGAAGATTTATCTTGTTTGTTGTTTTTTAGATGTTCTGTAAGAGCATTAATTTCTTTTGTAAGAATTGCTATTTGTACTTCAGGAGATCCTGTATCTTTTGCATCTCTAGCAAATTCTTTAATTATTTTTGTTTTTTCGTTTTTAGTTAATGCCATTTTTATATCCTCCTTATTTTATTTTCACCTTTAACCTAGTTATGGTAAGAGGTACCAATAACAAAGATAAAGGAACATATTAATCATACACTATTTTTTAC
>CAVCHK010000106.1:1240-8605 GCA_963601985.1 Paludibacteraceae bacterium | reverse complement strand
TAGATGGAGGTAATATAAGATATTATGGAGCAAGTCCTAATAATTATATATATTTTAATTGCTCTGATTATTCTAATCAAACATCAGATACTTGTGAACTATGGAGAATAATAGGAGTATTTGATGGTAAAGTAAAGATAATGAGAAATGAATCTATAGGTGTTTATTCATGGGATACAAATTCATCTTATGGAGAAAATGAATGGTCACAGGCTAAACTTATGAGGCTACTTAACTCTGGTTATGAAAGTGAATCAGTAGGAGGAAGTCTATACTATAACAGTGGTTCTGGTACCTGTTATAGTGGGGAATCTAATGCAACAACTTCATGTGATTTTACTAGTACTGGAATAAAGAATAAAGAAACAAGAGATATGATAACTGAAGCGACATGGAATTTAGGCGGAGTGAATGTTCCATTTAAATATTCAAATGAAGTATATATAGATGAAAGAGGAACAACAGTATATTCTGGAAGAAGCACAACTTGGACAGGAAAAGTAGCACTTCCGTATCCTAGTGATTATGGATATGCAGCAGACTTTAACTCTTGTAGTGAGACATTACCTAATTATAAAGATAGTACATGTACAAGTAATAACTGGATGAAAACAATTATCACTAATTCAGGTAATAACTGGGGATGGTTATTAACCCCGGATACTGGCAATTATTGCGGTGGGAATGCTGTGAGCTCGGCGGGTGATGTTTATTACTACGGCAACGCCGTGACTGGCGCGTCCAATGTCGCTCCAACTCTTTATCTATCCTCTGATGAGAGTATTATAGAAGGAACAACAGGTACAGAGAGTAATCCATTTAAACTAAACCCATAATACTTAAAGTTTAGGTAAATATATACCTAAACTTTTTCTTGTTAATTTATCTTTATTATGATAAAATTAAATAGAGAAAGGAAGAACTATTTATGAAAAGTGGATTTGTAAGTCTTATAGGAAGACCAAATGTAGGTAAAAGTACATTATTAAATAGCATATTAGGAAAGAAAGTAGCTATAACATCAGAAAAACCTCAAACAACAAGAAATATGATTCAAGGAATATATAACGATAAAGATACCCAAATAGTTTTTGTGGACACTCCAGGTATTCATAAACCCCAAAATAAACTAGGAAGAGTATTAAATAAACAAGCATACTTTACCATAAATGACGTTGATATTGTCATAATGGTTGTAGATATAACTGAAAAAATAGGTAAAGGTGATAACTTTGTTATCGATATTCTAAAAAATATCGAAGAAGAAAAACCAGTATTCTTAGTAATAAATAAAATAGATAAACTACCCCGTGAAGAAATATTAAAAAAGATAGATGAATATCAAAAACTATTCAACTTCACTGAGATAATACCATTATCTGCTAGAAAAAAAGATAATGTAGATAGATTAATAGAAGTATTAAAAAAATACTTACCAGATAACATCAAATACTTTGACGATAAAACTATTACTAGTAGTGATAGAAATTTTATCATATCAGAATTCATAAGAGAAAAAGTATTAGACTTAACTGAAGAAGAAATACCACACTCAGTAACTTGTATCGTCGAAGACATAGAAGAAGATGAAAAAATGCTCTCTATAGGGGCCACTATTATCGTAGATAGAGAAAACCTAAAAAAAATAATAATAGGTAAAAATGGTAGTAAGATAAAAGAAATAGGAACTAGAGCTAGAAAAGATATTGAAGCATATTATAATAAAAAAGTATATTTAGATCTATTTGTAAAAGTAGTACCAAAATGGCGTGATAAAGAAAAATTCCTAAATATGATAGGATTTAAAGATTTTTTGAATAAATAATAAATAAAAAACCCAAAATATAAATAGGGTGATAAAATGACTAAAGAAGACTTATGGTTATTATTTAAAAAAACAGGTAAAATAGAGTACTATTTAAAATATAAAAGCCTTAAAGAAAAAGAGTGATAGACATTATGTATAAAAAAATAGAAGGAATAATAATAAGTGAATATCCTTTTGAAGAATCAAGTAAAATAATAAATATATTTACTAAAGAAGGGATAATCGGAGTACTAGCTAAAGGGGCTAAAAAAATAAAAAGTCCCTTCTTTAGTAGTACAAATAAACTATGTTATGGTACTTTTGATATCATCTATAAAGAAAAAGGACTATCAAAACTAAAAGAAGCCACCATTACAAATGATTATCGTAATATAAGAAAAGATATAACTAAAATATCTTATGCTACATATATAACTGAATTATCATCTCAAGTATATAAACACGAAAATAATAAAGAAATATTATCCCTATATATAGCTTCTTTAGATAAAATAGAACAGGGTTTTAATCCCTTAGTAATAAGTAATATTCTAAAATTAAAACTATTAGATTACTTAGGTATCAGACCAGTAATAGATAGATGTGTAGAATGTTCCAGTAAAAAAGATATTATAACCATATCTAGTTATCTAGGAGGATATGTATGTAAAAATTGCTATAGAAATGAACCGATAGTATCCCCAAAAACAATAAGCCTAATAAGGATGCTATATTATGTAGATATATCTAAAATAACAAAATTAGAAATATCCAATCAAATAGCCAAAGAAATAGATAACTTTACAAATGACTACTATGACAGATATTCAGGAATCTATCTAAAAAGTAAAATATTATTAAACATATAGAATAAAATATATTAGAGGTGCATTATGCTTTCATTAAAATATATCACAGTTCCTATATTTGTAGCTATAATAACTCAAATAATAAAATTTATAATAGAAATAATCAAAACCAAAAAAATAAATCTATTAAGATTATTAGATGGAATGGGAGGTATGCCAAGTGTACATTCAGCTCTCGTATCAAGCTTAGCAACCCTAATATATTTAGATTACAATATATCCCTATTATTTAGTATTACCCTTATTTTCTCCCTAATAGTAATATATGACTCTATGGGAATAAGATATGAAAGTGGAAGCCATGCCAAAGTATTAAATGAATGTCTAGGTACCAATTTAAATGAAAAACTAGGCCATAAACCCATTGAAGTCCTTCTAGGAGTCCTCTTAGGAATAATATTAACAATATTAATAAATAAAATAATATAAAAACAAGCCTTAAAGCTTGTTTATTTCTTTATATTATAAATAAATTTAACAAAATGATATAACCATTTATTAATAACTAGATCATATTTGCCTATACACTCATATACCTTACCACCAAATCCTATTTTAAATAAATAATTACCATTCTTCTTATCCCTATTACTAATACTACCAAAATTAAATATCTTATATCCCAAAGTTAAATACTTTTTAATGATTTCCCATTTAATCAAATGAGAAGAATAAAAACCCTTAAGCTCTTCACTATAGACTTCATCCATAAAATAAATCTCTCTATTATTCTTAATAATTAAAATAGCTCCAATTAAAGTACTTTCAGGATATTTAGTATATAAACTAGTCCCCTTAATTATTTCATTATTATACTTAGCAATAAGCCTATCAGATTCCATCTTCTTATTAACAATAGAATCCTTAGCCTTAGAACTTTTCATAAGATTACTAAGATTATAATTTCTCTCTTCCTCCTCTTTTAAAAGAAAACGATAATTATTAATATATTGCTCAGGATCAATCTTAGCAAAATAAATCTCAGCCTCATTAACATCATTATTAAAATTATCCAAAATAGCCCTAATTTTCTTCTTATCAATCTTACTATTAAGATTAAGAAGAGTGTCAATATTTCTATTCTCGTCTTTATATATAGTAATAGATCTCTTAAGAGCAAGCTTAATATTTCTCTTAGTATTAGAATTAAACATCAAATAAGTATCATCAGGAGTCTTTTCAGTCTCTAAAACTATTTTCAAATTATTACTCTTACCACTTCTAGTAAAAGAAAGATCTAAAAGAAGCTTAATAATATTAGTATCAAAATAAATAACTTCACCATTTTTATCAAACATTTTATAAACAGAAGTATTATCAACAGATAAATAAACATATTTCTTACTCTTTAAATACTTCTTAAGATGAGTAATAAAGTCTCTAAATAAAGAATCATTATCATAATCAATTAGAAATCCACCAGGAACAAATCCAATATTAAAATTTAATACCATTCTCTCTAATATTAATACAGCACCCATAATAGTATTATCATTTTCATTAATAAAACCTAAAAACAATCTATTATAATTACTATTAATTTTAGCATATTCACAAGTTTGAAAATAATTTCTAGAACTATGTAACTTAGAATAGTTTTTAAATTGTATCTCATTAAGCTCAATAATCTTCATAATCTCAACTCCAATTACCATTATATCATATAAAAAAAAATAAATAAAGAAATTAAACACTATGAATTTCATAAAACTTATGTTATACTAATTATAGTTAGAATAGAAGGTGTGATAATAATGAAACTATCAAAAAAAGAATTAAAAGCCTTAGACGGATATTTTAGATGTGCCAACTACTTAGCCGTAGGACAATTATATTTACAAGATAATCCCTTATTAGAAGAACCCCTAAAACAAAAAGACGTCAAAAAGAAGATTGTGGGACATTGGGGTACTGTACCAGGACAAAACTTTATATATGCACACCTAAACAGAGTAATAAAAAATAATGACTTAAATATGATATATATATCAGGGCCAGGACATGGAGGTAATAGCCAAATAGCCAATACATATATTGAAGGAACATACTCTGACATATATAAAGATATAACCGAAGATAAAGAAGGATTAAAAAAACTATTCAAACAATTTTCCTATCCTGGAGGAACATCTTCTCATGCAGCTCCCGAAGTACCAGGAAGTATTAATGAAGGTGGTGAACTAGGTTATAGCCTCTCTCATGCCTTTGGAGCAGTATTTGATAATCCAGATTTAATAGCAGCCTGCATAGTAGGAGATGGCGAAGCCGAAACAGGACCATTAGCCACAAGTTGGCATTCTAATAAATTCCTAAATCCCAAAACAGATGGAGCAGTACTTCCAATATTACACTTAAACGGTTATAAGATTAGTAATCCAACAATATTATCAAGAATTACTACTGATGAGTTATTATCACTATTTTATGGTTATGGCTGGTATCCATATGTTGTTGAAGCAAATACCACTATTGATATGCATAAAAAAATGGCTAAAGTACTAGATAAAGTAATAAAAGACATAAAAAAGATACAATATGAAGCTAGATATAATAATAAGATAGAACGTATAAGATGGCCTATGATAATACTAAAAACCAAAAAAGGCTGGACAGGTCCTAAATATGTAAATAACAAAAAAATAGAAGGAACTTACAGAAGTCATCAAGTACCAATACCACTAGAAAATGAAGAAGAATTAAAACTATTAGAAAAATGGTTAAGAAGTTATCATCCTGAAGAACTATTTGATGAAAACGGAAAAATAAAACCATATATCAAATCAATAGTACCATATAACAGAATGGGAGCTAGCCCATATGCCAACGGCGGAAAACTATTAAAAGAATTAAAAGTACCAGATATAGATAAATATAGCGTCAATGTAGAAAATCCAGGCTGTATTGAAAAAGAAGATATGCGTGTACTAGGAAATTTCATTCGTGATATCATAAAAAACAATCCAAATAACTTTAGAGCTTTCGGACCAGATGAAACAATGAGTAATAGACTATCACACTTATTTGATATAACTACCAGAAGATGGTACTTACCAATAAAAAAAGATGATGACTATCTATCAATAGAGGGTAGAGTAATGGATTCATATCTAAGTGAACATACTTGCGAAGGATGGTTAGAAGGATATATCTTAACCGGAAGACATGGCTTTTTCGCTTCGTATGAAGCCTTCATAAGAATTATCGATTCAATGGCTAGTCAACATGCTAAATGGATAAAAGTATCCAAAGAACTACCATGGCGAGAAGAAATAGCCTCATTAAACTATATATTAACCTCTAATGTTTGGCAACAAGATCACAACGGCTATACCCATCAAGATCCAGGTTTTATAGATCACCTAGCCAATAAAAAAGCCGATATCGTAAGAGTATATCTACCCCCTGATGCCAACTGTCTACTATCATGCTTTGACCACGTAATAAAAACAAAAAACTATATAAATGTTATTGTAGCATCAAAACATATGCGTCCTCAGTGGTTATCTATGGACAAGGCTAAACAGCACTGCCAAAAAGGCTTATCAAAATGGGAATTCGTAAGTAATGACAAAAAAGGAATAGACATAGTCTTAGTCTCAATAGGGGATGCCCCTACACTAGAAAACATAGCAGCTGTAAAAATCATAAGAGAATACCTTCCTGATATAAAGATAAGATTTATAAATGTCGTAGACCTAATGAAACTACAACCAAATACTATGCATCCACATGGACTTACAAATAATGAATATAACAAACTATTTACCAAGGATAAGCCAATAATATTCAATTATCATGGCTATCCAACACTAATTCATGAATTCACATACACAAGAGAAAATAAAAACATATCCGTTCATGGTTACATGGAAGAAGGAACAATAACAACCCCCTTCGATATGCGTGTAAAAAACAAAATAGATAGATATAATATCGTTATAGATATAATAAACCATCTAGAAGTATCCAAAACAGAAGAAGGTAAAAAAATAATAAAACTAATGGAAGAAAAACTAAAATATCATGATAAATATATAAAAGAGTACGGTATAGATACCGAAGAAATAAGAAATTTCAGTTGGGAGTGATAAGAAATGGATAAACTATTTGAAGAATACAATAGATATGAAGAAATAATCCAAAGTAAAAAAGAAAAAGAAGAGGAACTATTAAAATTAAGTGGTAACGAAACAGCAAATGCCATACAAAGAATAAACGAAATATCATCATCTTTAGGAAAATTAAAAGAAGAAATAGATACCTATAATAAAGAAAACGTAGATAAGATAGGTAAATACTTTAAAATGCAAAATGACTTCAGTAGAATATGTAAAGATATAAGAGCGGTAGAGTCATTATCCAAAAAATCACAAACAGAAAAAGTAGAAACCTACTCTGCTGAAGGAAGAAAAAGAAAAATAGACAAATCCCTAGTAGAAGATTATCAAACCCTAGTAAGAGAAAAAAACAAATTAAGACCTCTTATCAAAAGAGAATATGAAAATATAAAAACAATAAAAGCCTTAAGAACTTATAATACTATAGAAGAAGAAAAAATAGAAAATAAAGAAATAAAGTATGTATTACCCAAAATAGATACCTATGATGACTTATCTATTGAAGATAAAATAAAACAAACAAAAGATAGAATAGAAAGAATATTCAATCTTAGTACACTACCAAATCAAG
>CAVCHK010000106.1:0-1230 GCA_963601985.1 Paludibacteraceae bacterium | reverse complement strand
AAATAATAGTTACCTATGAAGGCAAAAAAAGACCACTTGCTAGAAAATATCAAGGTTATTTTAAAGAAACAATAAAAGAATTAGGGCTTCTTCAAAGTAAACTTCAAAAAGATCCCCCTAAAGAAACACAAAAAGAAATAACTAAATCCCCATTAGTAGAAATATCTCAGTTGCCGCAAAAAGAAAATAATATTCCACTAGCGGATAGATGGTTCTCTAGTGAACAAGATAAAAGAATCTTCAGTGAACTATTTAAAGATTGCCCTACATCTAAACAAGATAAAATATATACAATGCTTTTCTCTAAATATGCCATTGAAAGAAAGAATGCCCTATTAGAGAATCTAAACAAACGTATAGAAAAAGAACCAACATTTACTCAAGAGATAAAACAAGTATCATCTAAAGTATTAACTATAGGAAAGAATCTAAAAGATAAACTATCTATGATAGGTACTAAAATAAAAGATAAAGCTGTTAAAACAACTGAAAACCTAAAATCTAAAGTAGAAGTATTAAAAGAAAAAGAGACTACCACTAATAAAGTGGAAGGCTTAGAATATCAAATAATAAATAGAACAATAAATCTAAAATCAAATACCTGTCAAAAAGTATCAGGATTTAAAACCAAAATAACATCTATCAGCAAAAAAGATTTACTAATACTCCAAATAAAATTCAATAACCTAAGAGAAAAACTAGAAAAAAACAAAGCCAAAAGACAATTCAGTAAAGACGAACTATTTGAATTAGTAGAAATATTACGTAAAGAAAATAAAGAATTAAAAGAGCAAAATAAAACTCTAAACGAAAAAGTAAGAGTATTAAGTCAAAATACCCGTAGTGGTTATGTAGCCACTACAGTAATAACTATAGTAGGATTCCTCTTATTAGCGGCATTAATCTTCACTATAGTAGGAAAAATAGTAAATTATTAGGAGACAAATTATGGAATTTAATGTTGTTAATGAAAATAGTAATTTTAAATTAGGAAATATATTATCAATATTTAAAATACCCGAAAGTGAAAAAGAAATAGTTTTATTTTCCTTAGAAGACTTTGAAAATATTGATGAAGGAAGTTTACATATAGCTTACTTAAATACCGATATTGATGGTTATGATTATATAAGTGAAATAGAAGATGAAAACATCTCTAAAAAAGCAATGCTTGTAGTAAAAGATTTAATAGGAGTGATAATGAGTGAATAATAAATTTAAAGTAATAAA
>CAVCHK010000105.1:0-4191 GCA_963601985.1 Paludibacteraceae bacterium | reverse complement strand
ATTTTTAATCATATAAATATCATACATAAAAATATACCTCCATAATACTATATGATATATCTACCTATTTGTTAACAACTTCACCCTTAGGACACCTATTACCCCAAGCATCAATAACCTTATTATCACGAAGAACCCTAATAATTTCACAATTATTAGCACATCCCTTACATTCAGTACCACGTGTCTCATATACAATATCCTCTATATCAAAAGAAAATTCAATATCCTCTTCCCTTTTAGATATAATAGCAGCCCCTATTGCTCCCATCAAATGAGAATTATCAGAAACAATAATATCATAACCAGTTACATCCTTAAAAGCCTTAATAACACCAACATTTTTAGATACACCACCCTGAAATACAATAGGAGGTTTAATTTTCTTACCCTTACCAACATTATTAAGATAATTATTAACAATAGCATAACAAAGTCCTGCTATAATATCTTCTTTACTATGACCCATTTGCGATTTATGAACCAAATCAGACTCAGCAAAAACAGTACATCTAGCAGCAATCTTAGTAGGATTCTTACTACTAAGAGCAATCTTCCCAAACTCCTCTATTGGAACACCAAGTCTCTTAGCCTGACTAGATAAAAAAGAACCCGTACCAGCAGCACATAAAGTATTCATTGCATAATCACATACAATACCATTATTAAGTAAAATAATCTTAGAATCCTGCCCACCTATCTCAAATATAGTACGAACATCTTTATATATACTAGTAGTACCAACAGCATGAGCAGTAATCTCATTCTTAATAGCATTAGCCCCAAGTAAAGCACCAATAAGCCTTCTAGCGGAACCAGTAGTACCTACACCAACAACTTTATACACACTACTATCAACTTTACTTTTAAGTTCCAAAATAACCCTTTTACTAGCCTCTATAGGATTACCTTCAGTATATAAATAACTACTAGCAATAATATTATTATCACTATCAATAACAACCCCTTTAGTAGATATACTACCAATATCAATTCCTAAATATGCTTTTTCCATATCCTCTACGTCACCTCATTTTAATTATATGAAATATAATAAAAAAAAGATGTCGAACTTTAGACATCCTTATCACTTTTTTAAACATTTATATTTAACACCACAAACATCAAATAACCTTTTAGAAGCAATAACCCCATTAGTATTAGCATACTTATCCTCTAAATAATACACCTCTTTAATACCAGCCTGAATAATCTCCTTAGCACACTCATTACATGGAAACAAATCAACATATAACTTAGCACCCTTTAAATCCCTATTACTACCGCGATAGTTAAGTATAGCATTTCTCTCAGCATGAACAACATAAAGATACTTAGTATCAATCTCATCACCTTCCCTATCCCAAGGAAAATACTTATCATCATATCCATTAGGGGTACCATTATACCCAACAGATAATATCCTATTATCAGGACTAACAACACATGCACCAACCTGAGTATTAGGATCCTTGCTCCTCTTCGCCGCTAACTGGGCTACTCCCATAAAAAATTCATCCCAAGACAAATAATCACGTCTTTGTTTATTAATCTCTTTCATTACATACCTCCACTATTCACTTATTGATTTCTTCAAGAAGTGATTTCATTTCTTTTAATTTCTTTTCTAATATTTTTTTATCAATTAATTTTAATCTATATTCAGAAATCATTGTTTGCGACATACTTTTACCAAGTGAATATTCAACTACATCTTTATCCTTCGAACTACATAGAATAACACCAACACTAGGATTTTCATAAGTTTTCTTTACATCTCTATCTAACGCTTCTAAATATAAATTCATTTTCCCTAAATATTCCGCTTTAAATTCTCCCAATTTCAATTCAAATGCTACCAAACATGACAATTCACGATTATAAAATAATAAATCAATAAAGAAATCATGATTACCAACTTGTACTTTATATTCATCACCTATATAAGTAAAATCTTTTCCTATCTCCAGAATAAAATCTTTTAAATTTCTAATTATAGACTTTTTTAAATCCATTTCATTATACTCATTAGGTAAATCCAAAAATTCTAAACTATATGTATCCAATAACCTAGTATTAGGATAATCATCTTCATCTATTGTTTTATTAATCGTTGGCAATTGCCTACCTTCTGACAATATAAATCTCTCATAATAAGCAGATGTAATTTGGCGATCCAATTCCCTTTTGGAATAATTATTTTTGATTGCCAATTTCAAATAAAAATGTCTTTCTTCTTTTGTTTTTGTCCCACTTAAAATAAGCAAATTGTTAGTCCACGACAATTGCGTCACCAGTGGTGTCGCAATCTCATCATCTTTATACGCGCTATAAAATTGTATCATTCGTTCAAGATTTCTTTTTGTAAATCCTCTTAATTGTGGATAATTATTTTGCATAAATTCAGCAGCTTTTTTAACAATCTTATCACCATATTCACTATTTACTTTTAAGTCATATAAAACTTTCCAATATCCAAATAGAGTAAAACCATTTCCTCATTAACTTTTTTATACGCATTAACTCTTCGTATTTCATCATATTGACAATTTGATTAAAGTCAATATCTATCACAATATCACCTCCACAACATCATGTTTACAAATCAATTATATCATTTTATAAATATTTTTACTAGTACTTCCATTTTATTTTATAACTTTAAATCTTTATATAGATTAATTAATAAAATATTGGTATAATATAAGAGGATGTGATAAAATGAAAAATAAAATAATAAACAAAATACTAATGATACTAAAAAGTATAAGTATAATATTACTACTAATATTATCTTCATCAATAACCTTTAGTATTCTAAAAGTTAATCCTAATAATATAAGTGATAAAACATATACACTATACTTAACACTATCAGAATTACTATTATTAATAGTACTATTTATAATATACAGAAAAACAATAATAGAAGATTTCAAAAAATTCAAAAAAGATATAAATGGCAATTTAGAATTAGCATTCAGATATTGGACAGTAGGATTTTCCATTATGCTAATAAGCAATTTATTTATAAGCTTAATACTAGGTAAAACCATTTCAGGAAATGAAGAACAAGTAAGAAACTTCATAAATGCTTCCCCCTTACTAATGACTATAAGCACTGTAATATTTGCCCCAATAAATGAAGAATTAACCTTCCGAAAAAGCATTCGTGATGCCTTAAAGAACAAATGGATATATGCCCTAGCAAGTGGTATCATCTTTGGAGGATTACACATAATATCATATATAAATACACCATTAGATTTAATATACCTAATACCATATTCTTCTTTAGGAATAACATTTGCCCTATTATATTACAGAACAAACAATATATTCAGTTCAATATCAATGCATACTATGCATAACCTATTATCAGTAATAATATACCTATTAGGAGCATCACTAATATGAAAAAATTCATAAGATTCCTCTTTATACTACTCTTAATAATATTATTATTACTAATTTACTGTAGATATGAAGGTACAAGAGGACTAATAACAAAAGAATACAAAATAGAAACAAACTCTATACCATCATCCTTTGATGGTATAAAAATACTGCACTTTAGTGATCTGCATTACCTAAGAGTAGTAGATGATAATATGCTAGAAAAAATAGTAGAAGAAATAAACCTAATAAACCCAGATATAGTAATATTTACAGGAGACTTAATAGATAAAGACTTCAATATCAATGATAAACAAAAAGAAAAGTTAACAACCCTTCTAAAAAGTATAAATAGTAAATATGGTAAATACACCATTATAGGTAATCACGATTATATAAAAGATAAAGAAGAAATAGAAACAATATATAACGAAAGTAACTTCATATTACTACAAAATACTAGCGATATAATTTACAGTAGTCAAAACGAAAAAATATTTATAGGAGGATTAGATACCTATAGTTACGATAAAGCCGATATAGACAAAGTAATGGATTACTTTAAAGATAATGATAATATAGATTATAAAATAATATTAGTACATGAACCAGACTACATAGATACCATAACAAGTAAATATAATGTAGACTTAGTACTATCAGGACATTCCCATAATGGTCAAATAAATATACCATTTATAAAAAACTACTTCCTACCATATGGTAGCAAAAAATACTACAAAAACTATTATAATGTAGATAATACAAATCTATATATTTCTAGCGGTATAGGAG
>CAVCHK010000104.1:0-7922 GCA_963601985.1 Paludibacteraceae bacterium | reverse complement strand
GTGGTGCGGAACGTTCTTAACTGAAAAGGTTAAGCACTAAGAGTTTTCTTAGGAGAACTAATAGACTGAGTAAGGAATGAAAAGAGTAGTGGCTTTGAAACTTACCTATATACACTGTGATGTGCAGAAATCTTATAGTAATAAAAAAGGTTGTGGATAATATTAGCAAATACAATGAATACCTTATAGGCATTCATAACTATTATAATAAAGCAATGTTTATTAGTATAGATATGAGTAATATATATGAAGAAATACATAGCGTCGTTAGAAAAACTCTTAGAGAAACTAGAGCTTTCCAAGTACCAAACTATCTTAATAATGGATAAGAATATTAATGGTCTATTATTAAGAGATGGTTGTGGTATAAATGAACTTAAAAGAAAATTTAGAAGAAAGGAGAACAATAGGAAAACCTTGTGTTAGTTTGTAAGTTATTACTGAATAAGTT
The DNA here is from genome assembly GCA_963601985.1 of Paludibacteraceae bacterium. Taxonomy (GTDB): domain Bacteria; phylum Bacillota_I; class Bacilli_A; order RF39; family UBA660; genus CAG-302. The sequence goes on along the minus strand of CAVCHK010000104.1, from coordinate 7,471 downwards.
ATTTACTACGATGGCATGCCGTATGAATAGAAATGTTCACGTACGGTGTAGAACAGGGTAAAAGGTGGAGATTATCTCAAAACCTTATCTATTGTTATGTAATGAATATGAAAAAGACTATTAAAGATTTTGATTTAGAGGGTAAGAGGGTTATTATTAGGTGTGATTTGAATGTTCCTATGAAAGATGGTGTTATTATGGATGATACTAGGATAAGGGCTAGTATTAGGACTATTAAGTATGCTATTAATCATAAGGCTCGGGTTATATTGCTTTCTCATCTTGGTAGGGTTAAGTGTTTAGAGGATAAGAGGAATAATAGTTTATATCCTGTTTGTTTTGCTTTATCTAATTATTTAAAGTGTGAGGTTAAGTTTTCTTTTGAAACTAGTGGAGATGAGATGAGAGATATGGCTTTTAATCTTAAAGATGGAGAAGTTCTTTTGATAGAGAATACTAGATTTGAGGATATTTGTGATAAGAGGGAATCTCTTTGTGATGATACTCTTTCTAAGTATTGGGCTAGTCTTGGTGATATTTTTATTAATGATGCATGGGGTAGTTCACATCGTAATCATGCTTCAGTTACGGGTATTCCTAAGTATTTACCTAGTGGTATTGGTTTTTTGGTGGAAAGAGAAGTTAAGAAGTTAGATGGTATTCTTTATAGTAAGAGTCATCCTTTTGTAGTTATTATGGGTGGTGGTAAGGTTGATGATAAGATTGTATTGATAGAGAAGTTGCTTCCTCTTTGTGATAAGCTTTTGGTTGGTGGGGCTATGGCTTTTACTTTTCTTAAGGCTTTGGGATATAATACAGGAGAGAGTATTGTTAGTCTTGATAAGGTTGATATGATAAGGGGTATTTTGGATAAATATGGTGAGAAAATAGTGTTACCTATTGATTTTGTTACTGATTCTTTAGATGTTAAAAAAATTGATGATTTTGGGAATAAGGATGTTGGAAGTGATATTGGACCTATAACAATTAAGATGTTTTGTAAGGAAATGTGTGATGCTAAGAGGGTTATAATGAATGGTCCTATGGGTATTTGTGAAGATGAGAGGTTTAATAGTGGTACACTTAAAATTCTTAGGTATTTAGATAAGAATAAGATTAAAACTCTTATTGGTGGCGGAGATAGTGCTTCAGTGGTTAATAAGCTTGGTTATGGTGATAGTTTTTATCATATTTCTACTGGTGGTGGTGCTACTTTGAAATATATGGAAGATGGTAGTTTAGTTGGTATTGATGTTATTAGTGATGTTAACTAGTAGTAAATATTTTGTTTGTTTATTTTTGTTTTATTTATTTAATATTTTATTTTATTTATGTTATAATTATTTTTGATATAATTATTTATGCCTTTATAAATAGTTATATCTTGAGGAAGGAGTTTAATAATGGGTAAGCTTGTTGTATTTAATCATAAAATGAGTCTTTTATATGATGATTTATATAGCTATATTGAAAGGGTTAATAATATTGATACGGATAATGATATTATTATTTGTCCTTCGAGTATTTATTTGGAGGCTTTTGTGAATAATTCTTTGTATCCTATTGGCGCTCAGAACTTTCATTATGCTTTGGATAGTAAGCATACTGGGGAAGTTAGTACTAGTCAGCTTAAGAGTCTTGATGTTTTGTATTCTTTAGTGGGTCATTATGATAGGGTAAGGGAATTTGATGAAAATGTGAATATTGTTAATGAAAAGTTAATTGCTGCTTTGGAAACTAATATTGTTCCTATTTTGTGCTTTGGTGAGGATATTGTTGAGGATTATAAGGAGGTTATACCGAGACTTCTTGATGGATATCTTAAGGGTATTGTGAATATTGAGTTTATTATATTTGCTTATGAACCTATTTATGCTGTTGGAACGGGTATTTTACCTAATGTTTCTAGGATAAGTGAGGTTAGTAGTTTTATAAGGGGATATTTAATGGACAAATATGGTAAGAGGATTACTTTGTTATATGGTGGTTCTGTTGATAGTAGTAATATTCGGGAAATTGTGGATAATTGTGATGTTGATGGGGCTTTGATTGGGGATATTTCCTCTCTAGCGACAGAAGTAGTTAGAATAATTAATAGTTTAGATTAGAGAAGTATTTAATACTTCTTTATTTTTTCTTTTTTGTCAGTATTCGACATTGTTTGTAGTTTTGTAATTATATAATAGTGTAGTATGAAAGAAGGAAAGAGGAAAAATGGAAAAGATTAGAGTTTTAGTTATTGATGATAATGTTAGTTTAGTAGAAATGATTGATGATTATTTTGAGAATAATCTTAGAATTGATGTTGTAGGTAAGGCTTATGATGGGGAAGAGGGTCTTAGTATTATTAAAGAAGGTAAGCTTGAATATGATCTTATTATTCTTGATCTTATTATGCCACGTAAGGATGGTATTGGTGTTTTGAAGGAACTTAAGAATTGTAATATTAATAAGAATATTATAGTGGCTACTTCTTATAATGCTCCTGAAACTATTAGAAGGGTTAGTGAATATGGGGTTAATTATTATATTCTTAAGCCTTTTACTTTAGCTGATTTGGAGGATAAGATTTTGGATACTTTTGCGGTATCTGGTAAGAAGTGTATTAATATTCTTAGTAATAATATTCAAATATCTATTAGTAAGATGCTTCATGAACTTGGTATGCCTTCACATATAAAGGGATATCAGTATATTAGAGAGGCTATATATATGGTATATGATAATCCTTTGATGGTTGGGGGTATTACTAAAGAGTTATATCCTGAACTTGCTAGTAGGTTTGATACTACTGTATCTAGAGTGGAAAGGGCTATTAGACATGCTATTGAGGTTTCTTGGAATAGGGGGGATTGGGATTTTATGGAAGAGGTTTTTGGCCATAGTGTGGATATTGATAAGGCTAAGCCTACTAATAGTGAATTTATTGTTACTTTGGCGGATAAGCTTAGACTTGAATATGCACGGCAGTATTCTTAAGATACTTTTGGTATCTTTTCTTTTTAAATTTATAAAATACTATTCTTTTTTTAGTTATTATGGTATATTATATTTAGTAGGAGGCTTTTATGAATGATATAGAGAGGCAGATAGAGGATAGTTTTAATGATAATGTAGATGGGAGTGATAATGAAAATATGGGGTTTAATCATAGGGGTAGTGATAAAAAGAAGTTATTTTTGTATATTGGTCTTGGTTTAATAGTGGTTGTTATTGTTTGTCTTATTGTTTATTTAATGATTAATAAGAGGGATAATGATAAGATGGAAGATAGTGATGTTAAAGAAGAGGTTACTAATAAGGAAGATAGTGTTATAGATAATATTGGTTATGTATCTTGTGATGATAATACTTCTCTTCTTAATGTTAGGAATTCTACTACTTTGGATATTATTGATGGTTTATCTTGTTACCATGTTGTTACTATAGAGGAAGAGGCTGGTAAAACTGATAATTGTGATAAGTGGTATAAGGTTAGTTATAAAAAGAGGGATAATAGTTATACTGGATATGTCTGCTCGAAATATATAAAAATGATTGATGTTTCTAGTAGTATTTATAATAGTGTGAAAGAGGTAATTGGTAAGGCTATTGATTATTATGATAATAGTAATATTATGCCTTATTGTGGAGTGAGCTTTTCTAGTAAGAAGGTTAAATTTAAAGAGGGTAATGGTAATTTTGAAGGAGAGTATTTGGAGAGTGAATTTAAGGATTTAGATGAACTTAGGGATTATTTACTTGGGTTTATGGATAGTAGTCTTATTTCTGATGATTTAGTGATATCTGATTATAATAATCCTAAGATGTATGATGATTATTATATGATAGATGGTAAGCTTTATTGTAGGGGATATACTGGTAAGGGTTATAGAAAGTTATATACGGGTAATTATGATTTTGAGATTGTTAGTGTAACTGATAGTAGGATAGATGTTAATATTGCATATGAGTATATTACTGAGAATACTAGCCTGAAAGAGGGTAATGAGTGTACTGTTGATAATTTATCTAAATGTAGTAATGCTGATTTTGAGTATAAAATAGGGAAAATAGTTATTAATATAAAGAATAATAATTATATTATTAGTAAAATGGATTTTCCTGAGTAAAATATAAAAAAATATATCAAAAAGTCTTGATATATTTTTTATTTATGTTATTATAATTAATCAAGAAAAGGAAGTGATGTATCTTTATTTGTTTATGAATTAAATAGAGATGCATTTTTATTATATATGGAGGTATTTGGTATGGTTTTGACAAATTTACCTATATTATATTTGCGAGATGTGGTTTTATTACCATACAATGAGATTAGACTTGAATTTACTAATGATAGTGATAAAGATGTATTGTTTTTAGCTGAGAAGAAGTATGATAGTCATATTTTGCTTGTTAATCTTTTGGATCCTTTGGAAGAGAATCCTGATATTAATGAGCTTCCTTCTATATGTGTTTTGAGTAAAATTAAATCTTCTTTGGCACTTCCTAATGGTATTACTAGGGTTGTTCTTACTGGTATTAGTAGGGTTTTGGTGTCTAGGTATGTTAGTATTGATGGAAAAATGACTGCTTTTACTATGCCTTGTGATGAGTATGAGCATAATGAGATGGAAGAGATGGCTCTTAAGAGAATTTTATATAGGAAACTTGATGAGTATATTGATGTATCTTCTTATATGTCTAATACTGTTTTGGGTCGTATTAATGATGTTAAAAATATTGATAAGCTTTCGGATATTATTGTTAGTGAACTTCCTTTGGAGTATAGTGATTTGGTTAAGTATGTGGGTATTGTTAATCCTATGGTTAGGGTTAAGACGATTATTGAAGATATATCTAAAGAGATACAGACTCTTCTTTTGGAGAATCAGATTGAGGATAGTCTTAAAGTGAAAATGGAAGAAGAACAAAAGGAGTATATACTTAAAGAGAAGATTAGGCTTATTAAAGAGGAACTTGGGGAAGTTGATTTGAAGGAAGAGGATATTGGTAAAATTAGGGATAAGATGAATAGTTTATCTCTTCCGGATAATATTGTTAAGAGGCTTAATGAGGAGATTGAGAGGTATTCTCTTACTAGTAGTGCTTCTCCTGAGGTTACTACGATTAGGACTTATATTGATTGGTTACTTGCTTTACCTTGGAATAAGGAGTCTAAAGATAATACGGATATTAAAAAGATTATAGAGGTTCTTGATGCTACGCATTTTGGTCTTGATTCTGTTAAGAAGAGAATAGTTGAGTATATTGCAGTTAAGAAGAAGACTAATACTTCTAGTAGTCCTATTCTTTGTTTAGTTGGTCCTCCGGGAGTTGGTAAGACTTCTCTTGCTAGTTCTATTGCTAAGGCTCTTAATAAGGATTTTGTTAAGGTATCTTTAGGGGGTATTAATGATGAGGCTGAAATACTTGGTCATAGAAGAACGTATATAGGGGCTAGTCCTGGTAAAATTATTCAGCAGATGAAGAAGTCTAAGAGTAGTAATCCTTTGTTTTTACTTGATGAGGTTGATAAGCTTACTAAGGATTATAAGGGGGATCCTGCTAGTGCATTGCTTGAGATATTAGATAAAGAGCAGAATAGTAGGTTTTGTGATAATTATATTGAAGAGGAATTTGATTTGTCTGGGGTACTTTTTATTCTTACGGCTAATAATGTTAGTGCTATTCCTTCTCCTTTACTTGATAGATTAGAAATTATTGAGTTATCTAGTTATACTATTTATGAAAAGATTAATATTGCTAAGTTTTATTTGATTCCTAATTTGCTTAATGATTATAAAGTCAAGAATATTAAGTTTACTGATTCCGCTATTGAGAAGATTATTACTTTTTATACTAAAGAGGCTGGTGCTAGAGATTTGTATAGACAGATTGATGCGGTTATTAGAAAGGTTATTATTTCTAAGGATAAGAATACTAAGGTTATAGTGGATACTTTTGATATTGAGGGTTATTTGGGGCCTTATAAGTATAATAATTCTTGTAATGATGAGAATAATAAGACTGGTATTGTTAATGGTCTTGCTTATACTCCTTATGGTGGTACTATTCTTAAGGTTACTTGTACTTTGTATCCTGGTCATGGTAATGTTACACTTACTGGTGGTTTGGGTGATGTTATTAAGGAAAGTGTTTATATTGCTCTTAGTTATATTAAGGCTAATAGTGTTAAGTTTAAGATTGATTATAAGATTTTTGAGGAAGTTGATTTTCATTTTCACTTAGAAGAGGGTGGTATTCCTAAGGATGGACCTTCTGCGGGTATTACTATTGTAACTGCTATTCTTAGTTTACTTAAGAATAGGATTGTTAGTAATAAGGTTTCTATGACTGGGGAAATTACTTTAAGGGGTAGAGTACTTCCAGTAGGAGGTCTTAAGGAAAAACTTATTTCTGCTGTTACTAATGGTATTGATACTGTTTATTTGCCTCTTGATTCTTCTCCTTCTTTGTCTACACTTCCTAATGAGGTTAAGGATAAACTTAATATTGTTTTAGTGGAAGATTATGAGGATATTTATAAGAGTTTATTTAAATAGTTATATATTGGCACTTTAATAGTGTCTTTTTATGTTAATTATTTGAGTTTTTATAAGGGCGTAAAATATTATGATAGCAATGAATATAATAAATATAGAGAGAAAATATAATATGAGGAATTCATTCTTTTATAATTTTTCCATTTTATTGGAAAAAAGTATAATTTAATAAAGTTTTTCCGTTTTAACAAAAAAACTTTATTTTTTCTATAAAAGGCGTAGATGATAGTCATGTTATTTATATTAATTTTGAATCACTTGATTATGCTGATATTACTAATGCTAAAGAATTGGATGCTTATATTAAAAGTTTTGTAAAAGATAAAAAAAGTATTATGTTTTTCTAGATGAAGTACAAAAGGTAGAAGATTTTGAAAAGGCTATTAATTCACTTAGAATAACAGATCGTTTCAGTATATTTATTACTGGTTCTAATAGCAGAATGACATTTTTAGAATTGTCTACTGATTTATCTGGAAGATATGTGAGTTTTAGAATTAATCCATTATCATTTAAAGAAGTAGTTGAATTAACAAATACTTCAAAAGATGGGTATTATGATTTGTTAATTGATATTTTTGAGTGGGGAACTTTACCTCAGAGATTTATGTTTGATAATATTGAATCTAGAGAAAATTATATATTGGATGTATATGATTCAATACTTCTTAAGGATGTTGTTGATAGATTGTGAGTAACTGATATTACAACTTTTAATAAAATACTTCAATATGTATTAGAAACTGAAACAAGAGAATTTTCTGCAAGTAATGTTTTGAAATATTTGGAAAGAAATAATAATAAAGTGGCTACGGATACTTTGTATAAGTATTTAGATGCGCTATGTACAACTTTTATTGTAAATAGAGTATATAGATATGATGTTCATGGTAAAAGTATTTTAAAAACATTAAATAAATATT
>CAVCHK010000103.1:0-5375 GCA_963601985.1 Paludibacteraceae bacterium | reverse complement strand
ACATTGTTCCTGCTTTTGATTTAAGGAAAGGTAATCCTTCCCAAACCATTTGCTTTAATAGTTTCTCTGAATCTTTAGTTTTAATATTTTTATTATTTTCTTCTATTATACTCAGTATTTGTTTTATTAATAATTCATTATCTTCTTTTTCCATATGTTCCTCTTAATATAATTTAATTATTGTAAATGTCAATATTTTTTGTAGGTTTTTGCCAAAAACCTACAAAACTTTTTACCAAAAACCTACATTTTATTTTACCATTTACAATTATATTTAATTATTTAATCAAAGTCTAGATAATAACCCTATATTTACACTTTATTTACACCAATACTAATACATTTTTATATTCACAGATTATGTGGATATAATTATTTTATATACTTCTATCAACATATACTGTTAATAACTTTAAAGTTTTAAAGACTTATGGCTTTAAAACTATTTTTTGAAGACCTTAGGCTTCAAAAAACACCAGAGTGACTACAGGCACGAGGTGAAACTATAATAAAATAAAGGAAATATTAAATATTTACTAGTTTTTTTCTTTAAAATATAGTAAAATACTATTTATAGGAGATGGTTAAATTGTTTAAAGGTTTAAAGAAATTATTTGACAATGAATATAAAGAATTATATAGATTTGGTAAATTGGCTGATCAGATAGATGCTTTAGATGAAGAAATGAGTAAATTATCTGATAAAAAATTAGCTAGTTATACTGATAAATTTAAAAAGAGATTAGAAGATGGGGAAACACTTGAAGATATTTTAGTAGAAGCTTTTGCGGTTGTTAGAGAAGCTGCTTATAGGTGTACTGGTATGAAGCCATTCTACTGTCAATTACTTGGTGGTCTTGCTATACACTTTGGTAATATTGCTGAAATGAAAACTGGTGAAGGTAAAACTCTTACTTGTGTACTTCCTGCTTATTTGAATGCTCTTGATGGAAGAGGTGTTCATATTGTTACTGTTAATGAATTCTTGTCTACTAGGGATTCTGAATGGATGGGTAGTATATTTAAGTTCTTAGGTCTTACTGTAGGTCTTAATTTGAGAGAGTTATCTTTTAAGGAAAAGCAAGAGGCTTACAATTGTGATATTTTATATAGTACTAATAATGAACTTGGTTTTGATTACTTAAGGGATAATATGGTAGTTAAAAAAGAAAATAGGGTTCAAAGACCTCTTAACTATTGTATTGTTGATGAAGTTGACTCTATTTTAATTGATGAAGCTAGAACTCCTCTTATTATATCTGGTGGTGCTATGCAATCCGCTAATCTATATATTGATGCTGATAGGTTTGTTAAAAGGCTTAAGGAAAATGAAGATTATATTATGGATGAGAAGACTAAAGCAGTTAATCTTACTGATGAGGGTAGTAGGAAGGCTGAGGATACATTCCATATTGATAATTTATATGATATTAATAATACGGCTTTAGTTCATCATATCAATCAGGCACTAAGAGCTAATTATGCTATGAGTTTAGATGTTGATTATGTTGTTCAAGATGGAGAAGTTGTTATTGTAGATCAGTTTACTGGTAGGCTTATGAAAGGTAGAGCCTTCTCTGATGGTCTTCATCAAGCTATTGAGGCTAAAGAGGGAGTTAAGATTCAACAAGAAACTAAGACTTTGGCCACTATTACATTCCAAAATTTCTTTAGAATGTATAATAAAATTGCTGGTATGACTGGTACTGCTAAAACTGAGGAAGAAGAGTTTAGAAATATTTATAATATGTTTGTTATTCAAATTCCTACTAATAAACCTGTTATTAGAGAGGATGCTACTGATTTGTTATATCCTGGTAAAAGTGGTAAGTATAATGCTATTGTTAGTGAAATTGAAAAAAGACATAAAACTGGACAACCTGTACTTGTAGGTACTATTGCTATTGAGACTTCTGAACTTATTAGTAAAATGCTTACTAAAAAGAAGATTCCTCATGAGGTATTAAATGCTAAGAACCATGCTAGAGAAGCTGAGATTATTGCTCATGCAGGAGAGAAGGGTGCTGTTACTATTGCTACTAATATGGCTGGCCGTGGTACTGATATTAAACTTGGTGAAGGGGTTAAAGAACTTGGTGGCTTATGTGTAATTGGTAGTGAAAGACATGAATCTAGAAGAATTGATAATCAGCTTAGAGGTAGAAGTGGTAGACAAGGGGATCCTGGTTTTACGCAATTCTATGTTTCTTTTGAAGATGAGTTACTTGTTAGATTTGGTTCAGATAAGTATAGGGGTATGCTTAATAATTTAGGTTTTACTGGTGATATGGTTATTCAGAATAAGATGTTTTCTAAAACTGTTGAATCTGCTCAAACTAAGGTTGAGGGTAATAATTTTGATATTAGAAAACAACTTCTTAACTATGATGATGTTATGAATAATCAAAGGGAAATTATTTATGCTAAGAGAAATGAAATACTAGATAATGATTCTATTCATGATAGTATTCTTAATGATTTTAGAGAATATATTAGTGATATTGTTAATTCTCATTTAATAGAAAGTAATAGGCTTAAGGAAAATGATTATAGTGAGATTCTTGAGGCTTCTAATGAAAATTTACTTAGAAAGTATAGAATTACTTTATCAGAGATTAATGGCAGACATCCTAATGAAGTTATTGATATAATTTATGAGAATGCTTTAAAGGATTATGAAGAGAAACTTGAAGATATTCCACAGGAGGTTAGTGATGAGTTTGAAAAGGCTATATCTCTTAGGGTTATTGATAATTACTGGATGGAACATATTTCTACTATGACACATTTAAGAGATGGTATTGGTCTTAGGGGTTATGCTAATACTAATCCTCTACAGGCATATACTATGGAAGGATATCAGTTATTTGATGAAATGCTTGCTAGAATAAATAAGGATATTAGTGTTTATTTACTTAAGTCTGAGATTAGACAAAATATTGAGAGAAAACAGGTTGCTAAGAATACTATAACTAATGATAGTAAGGATCATGCTAAGATTCAAAAGAAGAGTACTAAAGTTGGTAGAAATGATTTGTGTCCATGTGGAAGCGGGAAAAAGTACAAAAACTGTTGTGGTAAATAACCTCGCAAAGCCTTATAAAATAAGGAATTGTCAAAAATATTTTGTTTTATAATGATGAAGAAGGTAATACAAAGGTAGAAGTACTATTAGAAAATGAAGATGTTTGGTTGAACGCAGAAGCATTAGCAGCACTTTTTAATGTTTAACGACCGTCAATTACGAAACATATAAATAATATTTATGAAGATGAAGAACTTGAAGAGAAAAGCATATGTTCCAAAATGGAACATATGGGTAACAATGGCAAACAAGATTATAATACCAAATATTTTAATCTTGATATGATCATTTCAATAGGTTTTAGAGTTAACTCTAAAAAAGCGATTAAATTTAGAACTTGGGCAAATAAATATAAAAGTGTTTATGAACCGTTTATTAATTTAAATGATTAGGTACAAAGATACATTTTGATTAAGTGTATCTTTTTCTTTTGTTTATTTTGATATATTTTTTTTATAATAGTTAATTTATTTATTGCTAATGTTAAATAAATATGATAGACTTATTTTATGATAGTAGTTTACATAAATGTTAATTAAAGGTGACAAAGTTCCAATTTAAGTTGCTAGAAAAGGTTACTATTAAATGATAAAATACTAACGAAAAGGAGAAACAATAATGAAATTTTATGAAAAATTAATAATACTAAGAAAAAAAGCATTATTATCGCAAGAGGCTTTAGCGGAAAAACTTGATGTTACTAGACAAACTATCTCTAAATGGGAGTTAGATCAAACAAAACCAGATATGAATAAATTGAAGGAAATAAGTAAGTTATTTGATGTTGATATAAATGTACTTACTAATGATTCTATTTCTTTAGAGGATAATAAGAGTATGAAAAAGCAAGACAAAAAACAACCAAGAAAAATTATTCTTTATATTGTAATAATAATTTTTATTGCATCTTTAATTACTTTATTATATAGAGTTGGTAGTGATATAAAATTAAAGGTAGATGAAAGAAACCAAAAAATAGAAGAAATAAAAGATGATGCTAAAAAGAAACAACAAGAAATAGAAGATAAAATTAAAGATCAGCAGGAAAAAATAGAACAACAGGAAAAGGAAAATGAAAAGAAAATAGAAATAAGTAATTTTAATTCAAATTTTGAATTGTATCAAGGTACTGAAGGCGGTACTGCAACTGGTTATCAAATTGATAATGTTATAAAAAATAATAAGAAAAATACTGATCATTTAGTAGAAGTAATATTTGATGATGTCTCCTATGGTACAGATGCTGAAAAAATTAAAGAAATTAAAGATAGTTTGAAAGACTTTAATGGTTATAATTTACAATACTATGAAATATCAATAGATTATGATGAAGATGGTTATGTGAATAAAATAACTATAGAGACAAAGTAAGAGGTGAGAATATGTTAATAAATATTATTTTAATAGTAGTAGTAATAATATCAGGATGGTTTTTAATAGAATATAATTTATTTATAAGAAAAGGTAATAAAATTAAAGAGAGAGAGGCTCAAATAGATGTTTTGCTTAAGCAAAGATTTGATTTAATTCCAAATATAATAGAATGTGTTAAGGGATATACTAAGCATGAATCTTCTACTTTAAAAGAGTTAACTGATTTGAGAACTTCCTACAATAAAAATGAATTCAGTATTGAAGAAACTGAGAAGGTTGATAAGAACTTTAATAATATAATGTTACTAGTGGAAGCATACCCTGACCTAAAAGCTAATACACAGTTTTTAGAACTTCAAAATACGCTAAAGGAAATAGAAAATAAATTAAGTTATGCAAGAATCAGTTATAATAATGTAGTAACTGGTTATAATAATTTAGTTGAATCTGTACCTTCTAATATTATTGCTAAAATATTTGTTTTTGAAAAGAAAGAATTATTTAAATTAGATGTTGAAAAAAAGGAAAATATTGAAATTAAGTTTTAAAAAATTGGTAAAGAGTTAAAAGTAATTTAACTCTTTACTTTAATCAAAGGATTAGAAAATTAGTAATAGATAATTTAAAGAGAAAATTCAGCGTTTATGACTACTTGTATTTATATTTTATTTGTGTTATTCTAGTTTTGGAGGTTTTGTTTATGAATGATGAATTTGTTATAAATGAATTTGTTAATAGATATATTTATTTATATGAGAATAGAGTGCTTATCTTAGCTTTATGTATTGATAGAGGTATTGATAAAAAATATATATTATCTAAAATAAATGATTATAAAAGATTATTAAAAACTAATGTTGTATGTAAAAATAATAAAGAATTATCTGATATGGTAAAGAAAGATATTGATTATTAT
>CAVCHK010000102.1:2526-7315 GCA_963601985.1 Paludibacteraceae bacterium | reverse complement strand
GGATAGAGGAAAAATACTTACTTACTTATAAGGAGAAGTGTGAATTGTTATCTAGGATTAATGATTATATTGATAAGGATAAGTTTTTTATTTCACATATTCATAATATATATTTTGATACTGATAATAGTGATTTAATTATTAATTCTTTAGATAAACCTATATTTAAGGATAAATTTAGGGCAAGATGTTATGGTGGTAAGGATGTGTATTTGGAGGCCAAAGTTAAATATAAGGGTGTTGTTGGAAAAAGAAGAGTAAAGGTAACTATTAATGATTTTTATTCTTATATTAATGGTGGTAATTTAGTTAATGATAATCAGGTTTTTAAGGAAATTAGTTATTATTTTGATTATTATAAGTTAAAACCTAGTATATATATTGCTTATGATAGAGAGAGTTATAAGGGAAAAGAGGATAGTAATTTGAGGATTACTTTTGATAGTAATTTGAGAAGTAGGAGGGATAATTTGGTATTTATTGATGATTGTAAAATGAATAATTATTTTGATGGTGATTTTTATATTATGGAGATTAAGTCTATTATGGCTATGCCTTTATGGTTAGTTAGGATATTATCTGATATGAATATTAGGCCTATAAGTTTTTCTAAATATGGAAAGATATATGAAAAAGAAATGAAAGAGAGAGTGATTAGTTATGCTTAATAGTATTTTTGATAGTATTAGTAGTATTTCTATTAGTAGTTTATTTATATGTTTTATTGTTAGTTTGGTTTTAGGTATAGTTATTGCTTTAGTGCATAAGGTTACTTCTAAATGTAGTAAGGATTTTTTGATTACTATTTCGCTTCTTCCTATATTAGTACAGTCTGTTATGATGATGGTTAATGGTAATTTAGGGACTTCTATTGCTATAATGGGTGCTTTTAGTTTAGTTAAGTTTAGGAGTATACCTGGTACGTCTAGGGAGATTCTTATTGTATTTTTTGCTATGGTTGTTGGTCTTGCTACTGGAATGGGGCAAATATGGTTTGCTATTGTTCTTACTATTATTGGGGCTACTATGATAATTGTTTTTAATAGGGGTAGTTTATTTAATAGAAATAGTGGTGAAAAATTACTTAAGATATTTATACCTGAGAATCTTGATTATTCGGATGTATTTGGTGATATTTTTGATAAGTATACGAAGAGTATTTCTTTGGTTAAGAGTAAAACTACTAATATGGGTAGTATGTTTGAACTTACTTACTTGGTTGTTTTAAAAAGTGATATTAATGAGAAGTGTTTTATTGATGAAATTAGAACAAGAAATGGTAATTTAAAAATATCTTTGTCTTGTGATATTGATAATTCTTTGCTATAGGTGATATGGATGAATAAGAGAAAATTGCTTATTGGTTTGAGTATTATTTTATTTATAGTTGGATGTTTTCTTGTATATTATTTTATATTAAAAGACAATAGTAATGTTTCTTTAAGTGATGTAATTGATACTAATATTGGGAATACTATTGAAGATGATAATATTGATTGGTCTAAGTATAAGAGTAGTAATATTTTACTTAATAATGAGAGTGTTAGTATTAATGGTGATGGTGTATATTATTTGTCTGGGAGTATAGATGATGGGAATATTGTGATTAATACTAGTGGTAATGTTAAACTTGTTTTAGATAATGTAACGATAACTAATAGTAGTGGTCCTGCGATTTATATAAAGAATGCTAATATGGTTGTTATTAGTACTAGTAGTGATAGTGTTAATATTTTGAGTGATGGTTCTACTTATAGTAGTAGTTATGATAGTGATGTAGAGGGGGCTATTTATAGTAAGGATGATTTGGTATTAGAGGGGGATGGTAGTCTTGTTATTTATGGTAATATGGGGGATGGTATAGTAGGTAAGGATAATATTAAAATTAATAGTGGTACTTATAGGATTACTTCTTGTGATGATGGTATTAGGGGAGTTGATTCTATTTATATAGTGAGTGCTAATATGGATATTAATGCTTTGAGTGATGGTATTAAGTCCACTAATGATAATGATAGTAGTTTAGGTTATGTTAAGATAATTAATGGTACTTTCAATATAGTAGCAGGAAATGATGGTATTCAAGCGGAAAGTAAATTATTGATTGATAATGGTACTTTTAATATTACTACTGGTGGTGGTGCTAGTAATTCTAGTGATAAAGATAGCTGGGGTAATGATAGTGCTTCTTCTGATAGTGCTAAGGGTATTAAGGCAGGAGATAATATTGTTATTTCTAATGGTTCTTTTGATTTTAATACTTCTGATGATGCTATTCATTCTAATAATTATATTTTAATTAGTGGTGGTAGTTATGTTATTTTATCTTTGGATGATGGGGTACATGCTGATAGTGATTTGGTTATTGATGATGGTAATATTAGTATTTCTAAGAGTTATGAAGGGTTAGAGGCTAATAATATTACAATTAATGGTGGTAATATAATGTTAACTTCTAGTGATGATGGTATTAATGCTGCTGGGGGAAGTGATGGTTCTTCTACTAATCGGAGCGGAGCTAGTCCTAATATGAGTTATTCTTCTAATGCTATGATTATTATTAATAGTGGTAATATAGTAATTAATGCTAATGGTGATGGTATTGACTCTAATGGATCTATATATGTTAATGGTGGTAATATTTATGTAAATGGTCCGGAAAATGATGGTAATGGTGCACTTGATTATGATGGTGATTTTGTTATTACTGGAGGGGAAATTATTGCTATTTCTTCTAGTGGTATGGCACAGGGTATTGGTAATAATTCTACACAATATGGTATGCTTGTTTATTTATCTAATACTTATGATAATGGTAGTGTTATTTCTATTAGGGATAGTAATGGTGAAGAAATTATATCTTACACTTCTATGAAAAGTTTTTCTTCGATTGTATTTAGTAGTGATAAGCTTACTTTGGGTAATACTTATAGTGTTTATATTAATGATAGTTTATATACTTCTGTTACTATTAATGATATTAATACTGTTAGTGGTAGACAGGTGGGGATGAGAAATGGTGGTCCTATGAATAGAGGGTAATAAAAAATAGTAGTGGTTTTACTACTATTTTTAGTCTTTTTCTTTTGTTACATCTACCCATGATATATAGTTTGTTACTTTTTCTAGTTCTTCTATGGATATTTCAATGGCGTTATTGGTAGCACCGCATGCTGGGAATACTGTTTCGAATTGTTTTAATGATTCGTCTAGGTATACTTCTACTCCTTCATTTAGAGCAAAAGGGCATACTCCTCCTACGGGGTGACCTATTTTTTCTTCTACTTCATTTGCTTTTATCATATGGGCTTTTTCACCAAATGTATGTCTATATTTGGCATTGTCTATTTTTACATCTCCTTTTGTTACTACTGTGATGTATTTATCTTTTAATTCGAAGGATAGTGTTTTGGCTATTCTTGCTTCTTCTGTTCCTAAAGATTCTGCGGCTTCTTTTACTGTGGCACTTACTCCTTCTACTGTTATTATTCTATTATCCATATTGTATTTTTTTAAATATTCTTTTACTTTTATACTTGACATTTTTATACTTCCTTTCTGATGTTATTATTATACCATAAATATTTTTATTTGTTTAATTATTTTTCTTCTGTTAGATAGGTATATTACTTTATTTGCGATATAAATAAAAGTAACAGGTTAATGTTACTTTATTAAATTTATTAGTTCTATAAGTATTCCGGATATTACTCCTAGAAAATATAATAATAATATTATAGTTATATTTTCTTTAATATTTTTATTGTTTTTTATTAATACTAGTGTGGCTGCTCCTGAGGATGTTAGTAGTCCTCCTATTAGGGAGGCTAATGATATGGAACTATTTAGATATAGTTCTGTTAGTATTACACTTGCTGAACAATTTGGTATTAGTCCTATTAGGCTTGTTATAAATGGACCAAATATTGTATTTGTTAAAAATATTTTTGTTAAGTAATCTTCTCCTATGTAAGTCATTATGATATTTAATACTAGAGTTACGATAAAGATAAATATTGTTATATGAATGGTATGTTTTAGTGATGATAATACTATTCCGTGATTGCATTCGCAGTGCTGTTCATCACATATTTGGTAATTTTCTTTTTCTTTTTTGTTGTTTAGTATTTTATCTATTATTATTCCGTATATTATACCAAAGAGTATTTTTATTAGCAGTATTTTTAGTATTAATGATATTTCTACTTTTTTTGATAGCATTATTATTAGCATTTCATCACTAGTTGATAGGTATATTGATATTAATGTACCTAGTGTTATTATTCTTGTTATATAGAGATTAGTGGCCATTACGGAGAATCCACACTGGGGGATTATTCCTAATAGGGAACCTATTATTGGTCCTACTTTTTTTGATTTTGTTATTATATCTTTATTTTTTTTTGTTAGTTTATGTTCTACTAGTTCTATTATTAAAAATGCTATGAATAAAAAGGGTATTATTTTTAATGAGTCTAGTAATGTATCTAATATTATTTCTTTCATTTTTTCCTCCGTTTTAATTATAGCATTTGTTTATTTGTTTAGCAATATTATTATTTTTTTAATGTTCTAATAAAGCTTTCTTCTTTATATTTATTTTCTTTTAGGTATGTGGACAGATAATTGTAGGCTATTGTATCTATGAGTGTTTCTTTGCTGATATTTATGTTATTTTCTTTTAGTCTTTCTAGCATGTTGTTTATTTTTTCTGATTTTATTTGTTTTGCTATAAATGTTGTTTTGTTTATTATTTCTAGTATTTTGTTATAGTATTCTTTATAATTGT
>CAVCHK010000102.1:0-2516 GCA_963601985.1 Paludibacteraceae bacterium | reverse complement strand
AATTGTTGTAAGGAGTGTTTATTTCTTTGATAATGGTATTAAATATTTCTTTTATGTAATTATATATTTCTTCATAATTTGTATTATATGGTAGTACTTGCTTAGGAGGGCTTATATTTGTTATATATGGTGGCATTCCATAATAATGTGATGATGTATATATGTCTACGCTTTGGTATTCTTGTATGCAGTCTAAATTGAATAATAGTAGTGTATCTACACTCCATGGTAGAAATGTTAGTGATATATCATTGAATCCTAATTGATTTATTGATACGTATACTCCATCATAGTCTTTTGATAAGGCTTCATAGTCTATTATTTGTAATTTATTTTGATAATCTTCATTTATTAGCATATGATGGTATGATGGGTATTCTTTAGATGTTTGTATTATTTTTTCGGTATTATCTAGTGTTATGATTTTTGAGTTATCTTTTAGTGTGAATAATGCTCCTGCATTTAGGTCTTTATAGTTTGCTGTTTCTTTATCTTCATATAATAGGTAATCATGCCATTGACTTATACAGTTTATTTTGCTTATGAATTCACATGACCATAGGCCACCATTTGGTTTATAGAAACCTTTATAATGTGGTCTTAATATTTGTCTAAATGCATCTTTAGCTATGTTTTTTGTACCGATTGTTATGTATTCTTTCATAAGTTTCTCCTTTTTTTGTGTTATATATAATACTTTATTTAATTGTTATTGTCAAGAAAATTGATGTACTGCTTTATTGTTTTTTCATATTATTATAAATTATATTAAATATTTCTTTTAAATCTCTTTACTTATTTTGATAAAGTTGTTATAATACTTGTGAGCGAAAGCTCCTTGCCTTATATAATTAAGGCCGTTAGTCCAAAGGGAGGTGTAAATAGTGAAAAATTATGAAATTATGTTTATTGTTAGACCAGATGTTACAGAGGATGTTTTAAAGAAGACTGCTTTATCTTTTGAGAAGATTTTAACTGATGGTAAAGCTAAAATTACTTTGTCTAAGGAATTGGGTCAAAGGGAATTTGCTTATGAAATTAAAAAATTTAAGTCTGGTTATTATTTTCTATACAATATTGAAGCTAATGATGATGCCGCTATTAAGGAATTTGATAGGGTAGCAAGAATTGATGAAAATATTGTTAGACATTTGATTATTAACTTAGATAAATAAGGAGATTGTGTATGAATAGAGCTGTTCTAATTGGAAGATTAACTAGAGATCCTGAACTTAGAGTTACTCAAACTGGTAGAAATGTATGTCAGTTTTCTATAGCGGTAAATAGAACATTTAATAATGCTAATGGAGAGAGGGAAGCAGATTTTATTAACTGTGTTGTTTGGGACAAACAGGCAGAGAGTTTATCTAAATACCAAAAGAAGGGAAACCAAATTGCGGTAGAGGGTAGAATTCAAACTAGAAATTATGATGACAAAGATGGTAAAAAAGTTTATGTTACTGAAATACTTGTTACTAATATTAGTTTTTTAGATAATAAAGGTACAAATAGTGGTGGTGTTAATTTTAATAATATGCCTGAGCCACCTATGATGGATAATTCTAATGCTACAACTGTGTCTGTAGATAAAGATCCGTTTGAAGCATTTGGTAATTCTATTGAAATTAGTGATAATGATTTACCATTCTAAAGAAGGAGGATAAACATGGCAGAATTTCGTAAGAAAAGAAAAAAGATATGTCATATGTGTGCAGGTAAAACTGTTAATTATAAGGATGTAAATATTATATCTAAATATATTAATGATAATGGTAAGATTTTACCTAGAAGATTTACAGGTACTTGTGCTAAGCATCAAAGACATGTTGCTCAAGAAGTTAAGAGAGCTAGATTTATGGGATTTATTCCATTTTGTAAATAAAAGTATAGTTATTTATAACTATATTTTTTCTTTTTTTAATGACATCAGGTTAAAATTATAGTATAATAGTAGTGCAAAGGTGGGATGTTTTATGAAGGTTATTTTTTTGAAAGATTTGAAAAAGCAGGGTAAGAAAAATGAAATTAAAGAAGTTAGTGATGGTTATGCTATGAACTATTTAATTAAGAATGGTTATGCTGTTAAATATACTAAGTCTAGTAGTGATAGATTAGATGATGAGATTTATAAAAATAAATTGTCTGAAGAAGAAAATGTTAGAAACGCTATGAAACTTAAAGATGAAATTGAGAAGGAAACTTTGGTTTTTAATGTTAAAACTGGTAAGGATGGTAAAGTGTTTGGCTCTATTTCTAGTAAACAGATATGTTATGAACTTGAAAAGATTGGTTATGATATTGATAAGAAGAAGGTAATGATAAGTGATCCGCTTACTTCACTTGGTACATTTTATGTTGATATTGAATTATATAAAAAGGTGGTTGCTAGAGTTAGAGTTGAACTTAAGAAGTAGGTGGAATTATGAATAAGGAATTACCTAAGAATATTGAGGCTGAGAAGTGTTTACTTGGTTCTATGTTTTGGTCTTTGGAGTCGCTTAGAAAGGGCTGTGAAG
>CAVCHK010000101.1:0-9185 GCA_963601985.1 Paludibacteraceae bacterium | reverse complement strand
GGATAAAGGATATACTTTGTGCAAATAGGGCTATATCTATATTATTTTTGTTATTTCCATATTTTGAATCTCCTATTAGGGGATGATTTCTACTTGAGAATTGCACACGTATTTGGTGTGATCTTCCGGTTATTAGGTTTATTTTTATAAGTGAAAGGTTATCTTTTTCTTTTAATACTTTATATTCTAGACATGAATATTTTCCTTTTTCTTTTGGTACTACTTTTGTTATATTTGTTTTGTTATCTTTTAGTAGATAGTCTTCTAATAATTGTTTTTTGGGAAGAGTGCCTTCTACTACTGCTAAGTATGTTTTATGGAATTTGTTTTCTCTTATTTGGTTACTTAGACGTGATGCTGCTTTTGATGTTTTAGCGAATACCATTATTCCTCCTACGGGCCTGTCTAATCTATGAACTAGTCCTATATAAGCTTCGGATGGTTTATTTTCTTTATCTTTTCGGTATTTTTTTAGTATTGTGACCATATCTATATCTTTACTAGAATCTTTTTGTACTGGAATATTTACTGGTTTTTCTACTACTAGTAGATGATTATCTTCGTAGATTATATTAATTTTTGGTAACTTTTCCATAAATACCACATGGTAATATTAGATTGTTTTCTGTAACTGGTAGGCAGTTTTCGCCAGTTTCTATTTTATCTTTTGGGAATTCTAGTTTTAGTATATTATTTAATGATATATGGCTTATGCCGGTCGTATAGCTACTTATTAGTAAGAATGAGTAGTCATCGTCTAAGATATCTTTTACTTTTTCTAATAGTTTTGGAAAATCGTTTTCGAATTTCCATACTTCTTTATTTGGACCTCTTCCATAGCTTGGTGGATCCATTATTATACCTTGATATTTGTGATTTCTTCTTTTTTCTCTTTCTATGAATTTTATAGCATCTTCTGTGATGAAACGTATTTTTTTGTTTTCTAGATTACATAGTTTCATATTTTCTTTGGCCCATTCGTTAATACTTTTTGATGCATCTACGTGGACTACTTCTGTTGCACCTGCTTCTGCTAGAGCCATAGTGGCACATCCTGTGTAGGCAAATAGATTTAGTACGTGCATTTCATTATGATTTTTTAGGTATTCTTTTACTTTTTCATTTATATAATCCCAATTTGCTGCTTGTTCTGGAAATATACCTGTATGTTTGAAGTTTGTTGGTGATACTTTGAAAGTTAGATTTTTATATTTTATAGTCCAGTATTCTGGTAATTTTTTTTTGTATTCCCAGTAGCCTCCTCCTAGGGTACTACGATGGTAATAGCCATCATAATTATTCCATTTTTCTGTTTTGTTCCATATTATTTGTGGGTCTGGTCTATTTAGTATGATATTGCCCCAACGTTCTAATTTTTCGCCATTTCCTGTTTTTAGGCATTCATAATCTGCCCATTTATTACTTATGTTCATTTTTACACCTCAAAGTTATTATAACATAGATCGATGAAACTATATATAATATTTATAAAAAATATCAACAGTTATTGTTGATAAAGTATTATTTGATAATTATATTTTGCATATCTTTACGTATCATTTCTTCTTTAGGAAATGATATTGTTAAAATACCATTTTGGTAATTGGCTTTTATATCTGTCTCTTTCTTTTCTCCTATATAGAAACTTCTTCTTACTTCTCCATAGAATCTTTCTCTTCTAACATAATGATCTGTTTCTACTCCTATATTTTTGGTGGCTTTTATGGTTAGGTAACCATTTTCGTAATTTATTGTTATGTCATCTTTGGTTAAGCCTGGTAAGTCTATTTCCATTATGTATTCTTTTTTACCTTCTCTTATATCTGTTTTCATAAATTCTCTTTCTTTTAATACTTTGGAATCTATTAATGTGAAGTAGTCATTTAAGTAATATTTTGGTAACATAATATAATCATTCCTTTCTATTATATTATGCTTTTATTTTTGTTTTTTTATACTAGTTTTCTATTATTAAATTGCTGTTTCCTAGTGGTAAGTAAAGGGATGCTCCTATTAAGATGAAAAATGTTGCTAGTAGTAGTATTTCTTCTTGTTTTTCTTTTTTATCAGTTTTATTTTTATATGAAGTATATGCATTTATAAAGAAATATAGAGCTATAATAAAGTTTAGTCTTCTATTATAGTAGTATATTTTATTAGCGGTAGTATTATCTATACTTTTGATATTTAGGATACTTTTTTTCTTTTCATTTATTATGTAAAATGATGTTATTGCTTTTACTGTGGATAGGAAGAAGAAGATAATATCGATATTTACTTCTTGTAATAGATTTTCTTTTGTTTCTTTCATAATAAATTATATAAAAATAGAATGAAAAATATCATTCTATTTTACGTTTGTATTTATTTTTACGTATTCTTCTTTCATAATTGTTATCATTCTTACTATGGTATCTAAATCTTTTTCTTTTAGTTTTTTACAGTTTGTAATGATGTATTTTATTTTTTCTGAATTGTCCTTGTTATTACAATCTATTTCTAGTAGTGAATTTAGATCAATATTGAATATTTCTGCTAATTGTTTTAATATTCCAGCAGTGGGTTCGGATTTTCCGGTTTCTACTCTTGATAGGTAGTTTCTATTTACTTTTAGTATTGCCGCTAAAGACTCTTGGGAAATACCTTTACTTTTTCTTAGTAGTTTTATTTTTTCTCCTAACTTCATTATTACCTCCAACAACTAGTTTTATTATAATAAATTATTTTGTATTTGAAATATATTGATATTATTATTACCATAATTGATAAAATTTTTACCTAATATTTTCTTTTTAGTTATTTGAAAATGTATTTTTTGTGATATAGTTATGTTAAAGAGGTGATACTTTGATGGGTAATTTATTTATTAATAGGGTTAGTCTTAATAGAAATAAAATAATTAATTTTGATGAATATCCTTTTAATATTGAAATAATTAGAGATTTTAATGAATTAAAATTTACAGAACCTGTTACTTTTTTGATAGGTGAGAATGGAACTGGTAAATCTACTTTTATAGAAGCAATAGCAGTTGCTATGGGACTTAATGCTGAGGGAGGAACACAGAATTTTAATTTTACTACGAAAGATACTACTTCTAATTTGTCTAATTATTTAAAAATATCTAGACATAACTATCCTGAAAATAAATTTTTTCTTAGAGCTGAGAGCTTTTATAATTTTTCTTTGGAAGTTGAGCGATTAGTAGAGGAAGATCATTACTTTAAACTTTATAAATATTACGGAGGAAATTTACATAATTGTTCACACGGAGAATCTTTTATAAAACTTGTTAAGAATAGATTTGGTGATAATGGTTTATATATTTTGGATGAACCTGAGGCAGCTTTATCACCGGAGAGACAAATGACTCTTTTGTGTTTGATAGATGATTTGGTAAAGAGGGGGAGTCAATTTATTATAGCTACACATTCTCCTATTTTGATCTCTTATTATAAGGGAGTAATATTGGATTTAGATAATAACTTTAAGGTTACTAAGTATGAAGATACGAAAATATATAGTCTTTATAAATTGTATTTGGATAATCCATACGGTATGCAGAAGAGACTTTTTAATGAAGAGGATTAAAGGTCTCTTGTTTTTTGAGTGTAAAGTTGTTATAATATTAATGATTTGGATGGAGGGAATTATGATATCAAAAAGTGAATTAGAAAGTTTGGCTAAAAAACTTATGTTTGAAATGAATGATGAAGAGTATGAAACTTTGGAAAAGGAGTTTGATGTTATATTAAAGCAAATGGATTTGATTGGTAATATTAAGGGTATTGATAAAGCTCTACCAATGACATTTCCTTTTGATTTAGAACTTAATGATGACTGTCTAAGAGAAGATGTGTATTATAATGAGATTGATTTTAATGATATGAAGATTAATGTAAAAGATTATGAGGATAATAGAGTAAAGGTTCCTAAGGTGGTGGAATAATGATGAATAAACTTATTGATGAAATTAGAAATAATTTGGATAATGGTAGTGTTACTAGTGAGATGTTGTTTGAAGAAACTACTAGTAAGGCTTTGAAATATCAAGATGAATATAACTGTTTTGTTACTATTATGGATAAAAAAGAAGAAATAGAGGGGGATAGTATACTAAGAGGGATACCTTATGCTTTAAAAGATAATATTTCTACTAAGGGAATACTTACTACTGGTTCTTCTAATATTCTTAAGGATTATATTCCTTTATATGATGCTACTATTTATAAAAAATTAAAAGAGTCGGGTGCTGTACTTATGGGTAAGACTGTACTTGATGAACTTGCTATGGGAGGAACTGGTACTACTGGTCATACTGGTGTTGTTAGGAATCCTTGGAATAGGGAAAGAATGATTGGTGGTAGTTCTGCTGGTAGTGCAGCTAGTGTTGCTCTTGGTATTGTTCCTTTTGCAATTGGTTCTGATACAGGAGATTCTATTAGAAAGCCTGCTTGTTATGGTGGAGTAGTTGGATATAAACCTACTTATGGTAGAATATCTAGATATGGTTTATTTGCTTTTGCTTCTAGTTTAGATCATCTTGGAGTATTTGCTAGAAGTGTTAAGGATGTAAGTTATGTTATGGATATAGTTAAGGGTCATGATGATAAGGATATGACTAGTTTACCTGATGAGGATATTTCTTATGCTGATAATTTAGATAATGATATTAAAGGTAAAAAATTATTTTATATTAAAGAGGCTATGGACATAGTTAGTGATAGTGATGAATTAAAGGGTATTATGGATAATTTTAAAGATGTTATTAGTAAATGTAAATCTTTAGGTTTTGAAGTAGAAGAAGTTCCTTTTGGTAAGGATTTACTTGAGGCTATATATCCTGTGTATAATGTTATTTCTTGTGCAGAAGCTACTAGTAATAATTCTAATTTAACTGGTATTCCATTTGGTAGTAGAGTAGAAGGGGGTAATGTTAATGATATTATGATGAAGAGTAGAACTCGAGGGTTTTCTGAGCTTATTAAGAGAAGATTTGTTATTGGTAGTTATGTTCTTCAAAAAGAAAATCAAGAGAAGCTATTTTTAAATGCTTCTAGAGCTAGAAGGCTTATTGTTGATAGAATGAATGAATTGTTTAAAGTATATGATGGTCTTATTATGCCCACTAGTGGGGATATTGCTCCAGAGTTTGATAAGGCTAGTGATAAGTTATCGGATGAATATTTAATTTTGGGTAATCATCTTGTTATTGGTAATTTTGGGGGATTTCCTAGTATTTCTATTCCTAGTGGTTTTGTATGTAATATGCCTGTTAGTGTAAATATTACAGGTAGAGCAAAAGAAGATTATTTAGTTCTTAATATGGCTAATAAAATAGAAGAAGTTTTGGGATGTAAAGGTATGGTGGCTTGTGATGAGTAAATATATTCCTGTTATTGGGCTTGAAGTTCACTGTGAACTTAAGAGTAATAGTAAAAACTTTAGTACTGGTAAGAATGGATTAGGAGATGTTAATACTAATTTATCAGTAGTTGATATTGGTTATCCTGGTATTTTGCCTTGTGTTAATAAAGAGGCTGTTAAAAAGAGTATTATGGTTGCTTTAGCTTTAAACTCTACAGTAGCTGAAAAACTTACTTTTGATAGAAAGAATTATTACTATCCTGATTTGCCTAAAGGATATCAGATTACACAGTTTAAGAGTCCTATTGGGACTAATGGTTATGTTATGATTAATGTAGATGGTGCTAATAAAAAAATAGATATTCATGATACGCATTTGGAAGAGGATACTGCGAATATGGATCATTTAAGTAATTATTCTTTAATTGATTATAATAGGGCAGGGGTACCACTTCTTGAGACTGTTACTGAGCCTTGTATTAATTCTTCGAAAGAGGCTATCGCTTACTTAGAAGCACTTAGAAATATATTCTTATATTTAGATGTTAGTGATGCAAGAGCAGATCTTGGTCAGATAAGAGTGGATGTTAATGTTTCAATGAAGAAAGAAGAAGATAGTGAACTTGGCACAAGAGTTGAAATGAAAAATATTAATTCTTTTTCTACTGTTAAGGAAGTTATTGAAGTTGAGATTAAAAGACAAATAGAAATACTTGAAGCAGGTGGAGTCATTGAACAGGAAACTAGAAGATATGATGAGGCTAATAAGACTACGGTATTTATGAGGGGTAAAAGTGATGCTATTGATTATAAATATTATACAGAGCCTAATATTCCTCCTATTAAATTAAGAGAAGAGTTTATTAATGATATTAAGAAAAATATGCCAGTTATGGAGTATGAAAGAAAATGTAAATATATTGATGAATATGGTATTAGTAATATTGATGCTAGTACGCTTACTAAGGATAAGAAGTTATCTGATTATTTTGAAAGTATTATTAGTTATGGTTCTAATCCTAGGGATACTTCTAATGTTATGGTAGGATTCTTACTTGGGTATTTGAATAAGAATTATATGGATATTTCGGATATTAATGTTGAAGCTAAGGATTTTAGTGAGATTATTAAGATGATGAGTAATGGTAAGATATCTAATAAACAGGTTAAAGATATATTTACTAAAGCCTTAGATGAAGATAAAAATGTATTAGATGTTGCTAAATCTATTGGTACTCAGATAAGTGATAAAGAGGAAATTAGAAAGATTATTAATGAAGTGTTTAGTGAGAATTCTAAGGTTATAGAGGATTTTAAGTCTGGTAAAAATGTTAATGGTTTTATTATGGGACTTATTATGAAGAAGACTTTTGGTAAGGTTAATCCTGGTATTACTAATATGGTGCTTAATGAAGAGTTAGAAAAAGTAAAATTATAGTTTTATTTTTTCTTTTTTTATGGTATTATATATTTATGATAGGAGTATGTGATTATGATTAGGAAGATTTTTAATTTTTTGTTTGTATTCTTTTGTTTGTTTAGTTATGCTTTTGTAAGTGCTAAAAGTATATCTATGGGAGTTATTAGTGATAAGAGTACTCTTTCTCCTGGGGATACTGTTAAGATTGATTTGGTTGTTTCTTGTGTTGCTAAGAGTACTAATGTTAATAAAATAGATACTGGTTTTGAGTATGATTCTAATGTGTTTACTCTTGTTGATACTGAAGAGGTTAAGTTTTATAATGGGTGGAAGCTTACAGATGATAATTTGGATGATAGAACTGGAAGTTATATTATTAGTTTAAAGGCTGATTCTTCTAAGAATTATATTAGTACTAATGATGCTTCTGATAAGTGTGATGATGATAAGTATGTTACTTTGCTTAGTGGTTTTGAGCTTAAGGTTAAGGATACTACTAATCAGCAGACTAAGATATGGGCTTTACAGGATGGTAGTAGGAGTAGTTCTGTGGCTATTAATATTTATAAGGTTAATGATAATAATAATTTGAAAGAGTTAAATATTGAGGGAGTAGAGATTGAACCTGGTTTTTCTTCTGATACTACTAGTTATGAAGCTGAAGTTAGTTATGATATGGATAAGATTGTGATAAATGCTACTTGTGCTGGTGATGGATGTGAAGTTTCTAATATTGGTGAGAAGTCGTTAGAGGTTGGTGAAAATAGATTTGAAATTGTTGTTACTGCTGAAGATGGTAGTAAGAAGAAGTATAATTTATTTGTTAATAGGAAAGAGGCTTCTTCTGATACTTCTTTATCGTCTTTGAAGATTAAGGATTCTAATGGTGATAATGTTTCTTTTGGGTTTAAGAGTGATAAGCATAGTTATAATTTTAAAGTAGGATATGATATTTTATTTGTTAATTTTGAATCTAAGTGTAGTGGTGATAATTGTAAAGTTGATGATATAGAGACCAAAAAGTTAGAAGTTGGAGATAATATAGTTAAAATAAAGGTTACTGCTGAAGATGGTAGTACACTTGAATATAAGGTTAATATTATTAGGGAAAAGAAGAGGAGTATAATTCCTTATATTATTGGTGGTATTGTTTTACTTGGTATTATTTCTGTAGGAGTAGTTATCTTTGTTAAGAGGAAAAATAATAAGAAGGCAAAGCGTACTAATGTTGAACCTATTGTAATTAATGATGATAGTTTTGATATTGATAATTTGCAATAGGTATTAAGATATTGATATCTATTTGAGTAAAATTTTGTAAAAAGTTTAAAAATCCACATAAAAGTACTTGATTATTTGATAAAAGTATTATATAATTAAGAAGTCTTGTGGATGTTTTGGCCAATTAGCTCAGTCGGTAGAGCACTCGGCTGTTAACCGATAGGTCGTAGGTTCGAGCCCTACATTGGCCGCCATATTGATTGTTAAACTATCTTTGGATAGTTTTTTTTAAATGTTGTTAAATTTAATTGACAAGGATGTGTTAAATGTGTTATATTTATGTTGCCGATAGGTGTTTTTATTTTAATCAATTGAGGAGGATTTATGGGTAAGTTTGTTGATTATTTTAGAGGAGTTAAGAAAGAGGTTGCTAGAATTAAATGGACTAGTAAAAAGGATTTATTTAAGTATTCTTTATCTACTATTAGTTTTATGATATTTTTTGGTGTTTTCTTTTATTTAATTGATATGCTTGTAGCATTATTAAGGAGTGGTTTATAATGAAAAAGGAATGGTATGTTGTTAATACTGTTAGTGGACATGAGTATAAGGTAAAAGAAAAACTTGAGATGAAGATTAATTCTAGGGATTTACAAGAGAATATATTTAGAGTTATTGTTCCTGAACAGAAGGAAATTGAATATAAGAATGGTGTAAAGAAAGAAAGAGTTAAGAAGATGTTTCCTGGTTATGTTCTTGTGGAGATGGTTATGAGTGATGAGGCTTGGTATATTGTTAGAAATACACAAGGTGTAACTGGATTTATTGGTTCTTCTGGTAAGGGGGCTAAACCTATTCCTTTGCTTCCGCAGGAAGTTGATCGTATTCTTAATAGTATGGGTATGAGTAGAGTAGATGTTAGTAAGGATATTAAAGAGGGTGCTAAAGTTAAGATTATTTCTGGTCCATTTAAGGATATGATGGCTAGAATTGATTCTGTTGATTTGAAGGAACAAAAGCTTATTTTATTAGTTGATTTGTTTGGTCAAGAGACTTCTGTTGAAGTTGATATGCAAGAAGTTGAAACTTTAGGATAATTTTTTGTTAGAAAAGTAGAAAAAGTATGTGAATTTTAAGTAAAAATGTTACATAAATAATAGGCTAATTTTATGTAAAA
>CAVCHK010000100.1:0-10589 GCA_963601985.1 Paludibacteraceae bacterium | reverse complement strand
GAATATATGAATAAACAAATAAAAGAATTATTACCATATATAATAATCATATTAATAGTAGTACTAATAAGAAGTTTTATAATTACCCCAATAATAGTATCAGGAGATTCAATGAAACCAAACTTACATAATAAAGAAGTACTATTAGAACAAAAAATAGGATATAACTCTACTTCTATAAAAAGATTTGATATAGTAGTAATAAAAAAAGATAATGAAGAAATAATCAAAAGAATAATAGGTCTGCCAGGAGAACATATATCATATAAAAATAATAAATTATATATAAATGATAAATTAGTAGAGTCTGAATATACTTACCGAGATACAAATGATTTTAACTTAGAAGAAATATGCAGTTGCAGCACGATACCAGAAGGAAAATACCTAGTACTAGGGGATAATAGACCTATATCAAAAGATAGTAGAATAATAGGTTTAATAGATGAAAAAGAGATATTAGGAAAAGCAATATATAGAATATGGCCTATAAATAAATTTGGAAATATATATAAATAGATGTAATAAATATACATCTATTTTTATTTTACATATCCTATATTAGGAGGTAAATACGTATGAATAATTGTAATGAAAATTATGATAAAATAATAAAGAAACTAGAAGAAGAAAGAAGAAAATGCCAAATATGCTATATTAGAGGTCCTAAAGGAGATAAAGGCGATAAAGGAGAATGTGGACCCGCTACTATTATCGTAGGAGATACCATAACTACAGAAGCAAATACCAAAGCCAAAGTAGAAAACATAGGAACTAATACTGATGTGATACTCACATTTTATATTCCAAAAGGACAAGATGGAACTAGTGGAGATGAAATAATCATAGGAAATACCTATACCCTAGATGCTAATGCTAGAGCTAAAGTAGTAGATACCAAAGAAGATAATACCCATATCTTAGATTTTTATATTCCTCAAGGATTTGATGGCATAAATGGCGAAAAAGGAGAACCAGGTCAAAGTGATAAAATAAAAATAGTAAGAATAATAACCCTACAGCCAGATCAAGAAGCCCAAATAGAAGACAATTTTGATGGAACAACCCATAACTTAACAATATCCTTGCCAAAAGGAGAAAAAGGAGATATAGGTCCTTCTGGTAGTGCCATATTAGACTCTTATGCTAGTCTTTACGAAGACAATGGTAATTCTATCACACTAAAACCAAACGTAACAAATCAAGTAGAATTAGGTAAACATTCCCAAAATAAAAATGTTAATATCTCTTTTACTAATGCAGTAAAAATAAAAAATGAAGGAATATATAAAATAGACTACTTCTATAGTGCAGTACCTTCAGATAATACTGAAATAACCCTATCATTAAGAAAAGAAAACAATCCTATAGAAGGAACAAAAATAATTAAAAAAGTAACCAAAGATGAACAATTTAATATAAATGGTAGTATAATACTAGACCTAAATAAAGATAATTTAATTGATATAGGTATCTCATCCCAAACGGAAGTAACCCTAACTCCAAAAGAAGAAACAATAGCTACTTTAAACCTAATGAAAATAGATTAATAGTTAAATAGATAAAACATACTATATATTAGGAGGTTAATATGCATAACTGTAATGAAAACTATGATAAAATAATAAAAAGATTAGAAGAAGAAAGAAAAAAATATAAAATATGTTATGTAAAAGGAGAAAAAGGAGAAAAAGGAGACAGAGGCCCTGCTACGATAAATGTAGGTATAACAGAAACCATAGAACCCAATAGTAGAGCCAAAGTAGAAAACGTAGGTACAAAGGATGACGTTGTACTAAATTTCAAAATACCTAAAGGCGAAAAAGGTGAAAAAGGTGACAAAGGCGATATAGGACCTATAGGATTAAAAGGGGAAAAAGGAGATATAGGTCCCGAAGGAGCAAAAGGTGATAGAGGAGATCCTGGTCCCGCTACTATTAAAATAGGTAAAGTAGAAACCATATCAAGCACTGAAGAAGCAAAAGTAATAAATACCGGAACAACAGAAGATGTAATATTAGATTTCAAAATACCTAAAGGAGAAAAAGGAGAACAAGGAGAAATAGGACCAAGAGGACTACCAGGAGAAATAGGTATAACAGAACATATCTCCATAGGAGAGACCGAAACTCTAGAACCAGGTAATCCAGCTGAAGTATTAGATACTTTTGAAAATCCTGTCCATCACTTAACATTCTATATTCCTAAAGGAGAAAAAGGAGATATTGGCCCAAAAGGAGAGGCTGGATCATCTTTTATATCAGCCTATGCTCTAAGATATGCACAAAAAGAAGTACAAATCTCTCTTAAAGCAGGAGAAGATAATATAATCACCTTAGAAGAAACAGGTCCTGCATTATTTGCCGAATACGAAGGAGAAGATAAAATAAAAGTAAAAGAACCTGGTTTCTATCTAGTATCATTCTTCTTTAGTGGTGCTACAAATGAAGACTGTTTCTTAACTACTTCAGTACGAGTAGGATCCCTCTTACAACCCGCTACTAACGTAACTACAGAATTCCAAGCTCAAATAATAAATAATATATCATCCACTACTATAATATCCCTAGCAAAAGATGATATCATAACATTTAATATAAAACCATCAAAAGCAGTAAATATAAGCTTCAATGGTAGTACTAATGCCGTATTAAATATAGTAAAAATCCACTAGAATAGTATAAAACTATTCTAGTCTTATTATAAATTAATTACTTATAATTCATCCCTAACATAAAATATATAAAAGGAGTGATAATGTGCAAATACTAGATGATGATACCATATTAGTATTAACCGAAGAAGCCTTAAAAGAAGTACTAACTCAAGATAATAATTATACATATATCTACCTAGGAAATAATATAACCCTAACAAGTGGTATAACAATAAATGAAAATAAAGATAAAATAACAATAGATGGTACTTATCAAGATACTACTTATACATATACCAATAATAATACTGAAGAAGAAACCACTATAATTGCAAATAATAAAAATAGCCAAATAACAATAAAAAACATCAATATAATATCTTCTCATCCCTATGGGGTAATATATGTAAAAGCAAATATAGACTATATAAATCTCGTAGTAGAATACCAAAACATAAACTTTACAGGTATAGAACTATCATATAACTACTATGGAACAACCAAAATAATTAAATCCACTATAAATATAGAAGATGCAAATAATGTCTTTGCTCAAAGAGCATGTGACTGTAATAAAATTATACTAAAAGGAAATACTACTATTACAAGTACTGCTACCTCAAGTACAGTATTTCTAATGAATGATACCATAAATTCATCCCTAACAATAGCACCAAATAGCAAAGTAAATATAACTACTAATAAAGAGTTAATGAATGGAACAAATAGACTAAACTTTACCATATCCCATGGAGCAGAACTATTATTAATAACAGGAAATGGTTTTGCCCTAACTCCATATCATGGAACAAGAAATTTCCTCTTAGAAGAATTTGCATCATTTACATTTATTGAAAAAAGCCATCAAAGAGTACCAATGTGGAATATATTTGGTAATTTCAAAGTATGCAAAGGAGCTAGTCTATCAATTATAAATACTTACATGCAAACTCCAATAGATAACTATAATATATACTTCAAAGGAACAAACCAAGAACTAATCCTAGATAACCCTAAATATATAAATATATATACCAAGAACGCTAATGCTTTATATACCATTAATCCCGTAACATTTACTCTAAAATTTACCAGAATAAATATGTGGACCGAGGCAAACGATTATCCAAACTGTTGTAATTTAGATGATATGCCTATTCTATACTGGTATAAAGATATATATTCCTCTATTGTAAAAGGAACTTTCAGTAAAGACGAAACAACAATTACATCCCATAACTTTACCGCAGACGAACTATCCCAATTACCAGATATGTCTAACTTCTCATTTAATGGAAGAAAAATAATAACAATAGGAATGATAAAAACCAATATCCATCAAATAAACACTACTAAAGATACAATATCAGGACATACCCAAAAAGATGCTACCATAAGTGTAGAATACGAAGACAAAAAACTAACAACTACCCCAGATGAAAATGGCTTATTTGAAATAAAACTACAATCCCCCTTAGAAGATAATACAAGTATAAAAATAACAACTAATCAAAATGCAATATATACAGAAAGAAAAGTATCATCTCCCTTCAGTGGAGAATTAACCCTTTTAAAAGTAACCGAAAATATCCCTTTTACTACTAATATTATATCAAAAGATCCAATAACCCTCTCTAAAAAAGAAAATACCATAATTACTATTGTTGACAGTAGACAAACTAAAACAGACTGGAAACTATATATAAATTATATAAATCCCCTAATAGAAAAAGACTCTAGAGTACTAATAGACTCTTTATTATATAAAAATTTTGATAACACTACTATAAAACTAAATACTCAAAAACAACTAATATATAATAATACTTCATCAAGTGGAGAAGTAGAACTATCAAACATTACATATTCAATAGATAAAGGCCTATTATTATCTCCTTCTCTTAATTTATTAAAAAATGATGATTATAAAACCATAGTAATATGGACTATAGAAGAGTAGAGGAGGATAGTATGAATAAAGATTACATTTATATAAAAATATATAATTCAAATATAACAAAGATAATATTAAAAGATATAAATAACAAAATAATATTTACTAAAATAATAGATAAATTAGAAAAAATAAAACTACCAATATGTAATAACAATATATATAAGTTATATATATACTCACTACAAAATAAAACAATAATCCCCTTAATAGCTAAAAAGAATGAAATATATTGCATAAATATAAATACCCAAAAACCATCATCACACCTTGTAACAATCCTATTAACAGATAAACAATCCCCAAATATAAAAATAGAAAGAGGTGAAATAACCCTATGGGAAAACACATAGTACAAATAACAAATGGCAAAGGAACTATCCATTTAGTAGATGGAACATATAAAACTACTGTATTAGCGGAAGGCTATGATATAACTACATTAGAACCAAAAGAAGTATTAATTAAGCAAGATAAAGATACATATGCATTTACAATAAGTGCTACTGGTACCCTAACCATTCATGTAACAGATAAAGGAGAACAATCAGCTACTCCAATATCAGGAGCAAAATTCATAAGAACAACTAATACAGGTACCTCACTAGGTATCGAAGCCATATCAGGTCAAGATGGAAATGCAACATTTAACAATGTTCCATTTTCAGAATCAGGAAATATAAAAATATACTATAGACAAATAACAAGTGATGGCGAGCATACTTTTATAGATACCTTAAAAACAGTTACTATGACAAATAGTACATTAACAGAAGAAATTTCAAACCCATTAGCTCCTCTAAGAAACTTAACCCTAACAGATATAAGCCTGCCAAGTATAACAATAGAAGATGCTCAAATAATACTTGAAGATACATAACTAAAATAAAATAATAGGAAAAAAGTAAATAATAATTTAAACCTATTACATAAAATAAAAAGAAAGGAGATTAACATGAATAATAACTGTTTAGACGATAAAATAAAAACAATCTTAGAAGTAGGAAAAAAATGTAATTGTAACCCTATAATTATGGGTCCAACAGGCCCTCAAGGACCAGCCACTATTACTATAGGTACAACAACCACTACAAATCCAGGAACAAATGCCAATGTAACAAATTCAGGTACTAAAGAAAACGTTATATTAAACTTTAGTATTCCAAGAGGAGATAAAGGAGAAAATGGCACGCCAGGAGAAAGAGGACCAATAGGCCCAGCATTTAGCACTTTTGGAAGAAAGTATAACGATTCCACTACCCAATTACCCCTAGAAGCCAATATAGAAAAAGAAGTAGAATTAAATAAAAATGGTCCAGTAGATAAAGTAACAACAAGCACGCAAAACAAACTAACTATAACTGAAGAAGGAGTATATCTAATAGAATATTTCTTCTGTGGATCATCTAGTGCTAATGCCACTATTACTGTAGGAGTAAAACAAAATGCTACTACTATAGGAAGCACTACAATAACTAAAACTCTAACTCAAGGAGTATATACAGACTATACAGGAAGCACCATAAACTCTCTTAGTGCAAACGATGAAATAAGTATATCAATTAAATCAACTACTCAAGTAAACATAACCCCAAACCAAAATACCAATGCATATCTAAATATAGTAAGAATAGGATAAAGACATCAATAGATGTCTTTTTAAAATATCCCTTTGTTGACTTTACACTCCTCATATATTATAATTAAAACGAGGTGTATAAAGTATGATTAATAACTATAAAGTAATAACATTATGTGGTTCTACTAGATTCAAAGATGAATTTATAAAAACTCAAAAAGACTTAACCTTACAAGGTAATATAGTAATATCAGTAGGATTCTTTGATTATTCAATTATGGAAACCATGGATGAAAATACTCTTACTGAGACTAAAGAAATGTTAGACGATATGCATAAAAGAAAGATAGATATGTCAGATGAAATTTTTGTTATAAATGTGGGTGGTTATATTGGAGATAGTACTAGATCAGAAATTGAATATGCTAAAGAACATGGTAAAATAGTAAGATATTTAGAAGATGATTTAAATAAAGATAATATAAATAATGTGGTATCTTTAGAGGAATATAAAAACTACTTAGTTAATTTTTATAGTTGGCCAATGGATGGCGCTAAATCATTTATAAAAAAGAGAAAAGAAGTTTTAACTAATAAGTATTCTGATAGTTATTTGTTAAGAATAATTTCTGATACTAATAGTTTTGTTAAAGATGTTTTAATATCAGATACAATAGATTATGGATATTTTAAAACCGAAGTTAATAATGATGAACCTTTATTTATAAATTTAGAATTACATGGAGGTTGGATGTCTGATACTATATATATTGATTCTAAAGGAAGATATATAAGTAAATATTTAATTAAAACTATTTTTGGTAAAGAAACTATTATAGAACTAAAGGTAGATGAAATTGAAAGAATTACTGATGATGAAATTTGTGATTTTGATTATAGATATTATATTTATATGCAAGGCTTTTCTAATAATTTGAATATGATAAGAAATTCTATATTAGGTGATAATAAAAAATTGGTAAAAAGAAGAAAAAAGGGTGATATAGTATAACTTATTAAAAGGAGGTAATAATGCAGAAAATAGAAAATAAAAATACTAATAGTATTTTTGAAAATATAAAGCATATTGATGAATACAATAATGAATTTTGGTATGCACGTGAATTACAAAAGGTATTAGAATATAAAGATTGGAGAAATTTTCAAAAAGTAATAGATAAAGCGGTGACTTCTGCTGAAAATAGTATTTCAATTAAAAATGATTGGGTTGTTGAAGTCAACAAGCCAATTAAAACTGGTAAAGGAAAAGAAGAAATTATTAAAGACTATAAATTATCAAGATATATCTGCTATTTAATAGTACAAAATGCTGATCCTAAAAAAGAAGTTGTTGCTTTAGGACAAACTTATTTTGCTATTCAAACAAGAAAGCAAGAGATAACAGAACAAGAATATGATTCTTTATCAGAGGATGAAAAAAGATTTTATCAAAGAAGATTGACAAGGCAAGGTAATTATACTCTTCAAAAAGTTGCTGCTTCTGCTGGTGTTAAAAATATGGCTGAATTTCATAATGCTGGTTATAGAGGTTTATATAATGGTGAAACTGCTGATGATATATTTAAAAGAAAGAAATTGCGTTATAGAGAAGATATTCTAGATAATATGAATGAAGATGAGTTAGTGGCTAATTTATTTAGAATAAATCAAACAAAACAAAAACTCTTAAAAGATAATGTCCAAGGAGAAAAAGAAGCAAAAGACGTACATTATGAAGTAGGTAAAAAAGTCAGAAATGCAATCGCAGATATTGGTGGTATGATGCCTGAAGATATGCCAACTCCTGAAAAGAGTTTAAAAGTCCTAGAAAAAGAAAGAAAACAATTAGAAATTAATGAATTGAAAGATTTTTCAAAAATAAAATAATAGTTAAATTAATAATAGCGACTTATAAAAAAATAATAGAAAGGAGATTAAGACATGAATAATAAATTGGAAACAATTTCAAATTTATTTGAAGGCAGAGAAATAAGAAGTATATGGGATAGTGAAAAAGAAGAGTATTATTTTAGCGTAGTTGATATAATCGGAGCATTAACAGATAGCAAAGAGCCAAGAAAATATTGGTCTGTATTAAAAAATAGATTAAAAAAGGAAGGCAGTGAACTGACTACAAATTGTAGTCAGTTGAAAATGTTGGCACCAGATGGAAAAATTAGATTAAGAGATGTTATGATAACGAGGGACATTTTTAGACTAATAGAGTCTGTTCCGAGTCCGAAAGCAGAACCTTTTAAAATGTGGCTGGCAAATCTTGGAAGTGAAAGAATTGATGAAGTATTTAATCCAGAACTAGCAGTTAATAGGGCGGTAGAATATTATCGTAAAAAAGGATATGATGATAAATGGATTAAATCAAGATTAACTGGAATAGTTGATAGGTTTAAACTAACTGATGTTTGGAAAGAATCTGGAATTACAAAAGATTATGAGTATGGAATTTTAACCAACGAAATATATAAAACATGGTCTGGAATGAAAGCAAGTGAATATAAAGTATATAAAGGACTTAGAAAAGAATCATTAAGAGATAATATGACAGATATAGAAGTTGCATTAACTGATCTGGGTGAAATAGCAACACGCGAACTTGCTAAGGAACACAAACCGTATGGATTAGAAGAAAATAAAAATATTGCAAGGCGAGGTGGCAATATAGCAAAAATAACTAGGGACAATTTAGAAAAAGAATTGGGTAGAACTGTTATAAATGATAAAAATGCACTAAACTATAAATATATAGAAGAGAAATTAATAGAGGATAAATAGACTTTCAGAATATGAGAATCTATTTATAATCCTATTTTTAATTCTGCTGAATTTGACGGGCTTAGAAAAGTATTATAAATAAACGATTTGTTGAAAATAAGTTTTTACAACTTAAATAGATATGAAGAAAGGAGGAAAAAGTTATGAATAATAATAATTTAATGGAAACATTTTATTTAGAAGTGCCATCTTTAGAACGTAAGAGAGAAATAATAGATTATATAAATGAATTTGTAGAATATAGATCAGATCTTAATGGAGCTGGAGCTTTAGATAAGATATTAGATGGATATACATTTAAGCAAGCATTAGATAGATGTTTAAATATGCAATATGAAGAATATGCTAAAAAAAATGGCAGATGCCAATCAAAAACTTTTTTATTAATTAGAAAGAATGATAATAAAATAATTGGAACTATAAATATCAGATGGAATTTATCAGAAGAAATAAAAAGGTTCGGAGGAAATATTGGTTATGGAATAAGACCTACCGAAAGAAGAAAAGGATATAACAAGATGAATTTATATCTAGGATTAATTGAAGCAAAAAAGATTGGACTGGATAAGGTAATGTTAGGTTGTGAAACAAAAAATCTAGGTTCAAGTAAAACTATGGAGGCGTTAGGAGGAAAGTTAGAAAGAACTGAAATTGATCCATATGATGGAATACTAACAAGTGTATATTGGATTAATGTAGATGAATCGCTTAAAAAATATAAAGATGAGTATGTTAATTTTATTGATAAAAATTATGAAATGATTAAAAGAAAGTGAAAATAATGAATAATGAAAATAAAGCAAATATAAATTAATAAAGAATGACTTATATAAACTTCTGTTTAATCCCTAATTTTATAAAATTTTTAATAAAATTTCTATTTACAAATTTCAATAAAAATTACAATGATATTAGGTAAGAATGATATAAAGCAACGTTTACAATAAGTAAAGGAGGTTATTTTATGAAAAAAATAGTATTACAATTAGATCGAGTGCTGCTGAATATCTAACTTTTATTGCGGCAACTGGAACTAATAAAGAAGCAATTGAAGTGAGATATGAAAATGAAAACATTTGGCTTACACAAAAAATGTTATCAACTCTTTATAATGTAGAGATAAATATATATTAAAAAAATATATAATGATAATGAATTAAAAGAAGAAGCAACTATTCGAAATTTTCGAATAGTTCAAAATAAAGGAAATAGGAAAGTATCAAGGAATGTAGTTCATTATAATTTGCAAATGATTATAGCAATTGGATTTAAAGCGGATAATGAAAGGGCAGTTCAATTTAGAAAATGGGCTAATGAAATAGTAAATGAATATACTATTAAAGTTTTTGCAATGGATGATGAAAGATTAAAAAATGGTGGTTCTATTTTAACGGAAAAATATTTTGATGAATTACTTGAATAAATGATTTTTACATTTTGGAACATTTTTTTAATAAGTGTTAATTTAAATTGATAAGTGTATGAATTATAAAAAAACTAAAGGAAAGGAGAGTATTGATGGGAGACAATAAATTAATTATATATAAAAATAATGAAGGTAATATTGTAGTAGATGCTATTTATAAAGATGAAACTTTATGGTTATCACA